>CAYGRX010000004.1:2807-21778 GCA_964352365.1 uncultured Rickettsiales bacterium | reverse complement strand
TAGCTGAAAATCTGTGTTATTTGTAACAATATGCTCATCCTCATCCTTTACTATTCTTGACCTGAAAAGCTTCTCTCCTTTCTTAATAGTTTTGAAAAACTTTATGTTAGTATCCTTGTAACCTTCTGGTTTGCCAAAAAGCTCATCAAGCATTTCTTTGGCTTTAAAGTAACGACTCTGAAAAATCACTACATCGCAAAATTCATTCCACTTAAAATCAATTTGCTCTTGATACCAATATTCCATATCTTGGCATTCTCTTTTGAGGGCATCATCAACTCTTTCATATGTTTGACTATCATCATAAAGTGGCGGGGCACCGTCTTTCAAGTCACTGTAACTTAACTCTGGTAGATTGTTTAATACAGCGGCAAGTGATCCGTTTTCTTCAAACCCAACATCACAATCTATTATATTATCATAAGTTTCTCCCCACCTACTGTAATAAACTTTGTCGCTATCTAAATCAAACTCAGGGTACTCTACTCCGATTTGATAGTTTGATTGAAAGTAGTTATCAACCTCGCTAGCAAATTTTTCTACAGATATTATTTTGACGCCTTGATGTTCTTCACTGAAATCACAGTTTCCGATTTCCCCATTTCTCTTTATAAAATCAGAAAACTCTTCGTCGTTTATACATTCGGTGCATAAATATTGCGTTTCATCAGTATTCATTTAAAGCCATTTTTTTGATATTTAGAAGGAACTATAAAAGTGTTTTTGTCACCAAGCTTTGGCATGTCTTTTCTGCTACGATCAACTTCATACAAAACCATATCAGATTCAGTAAAATCAACTCCACTCTCTTCACAAAATATTTTAAGTTTACTTAAGTAGTTAGTGTAAGTTTCTGCTGCTTGAGGAATCTTTTCGTTTTTAAGCTCAAGATTGAAACCTTCACAACGCAGAAACCTATAAACTCTTTGATCTATAATCTGATAAATATTCTTATTTTTAAACCTTAGAATGGTGCTGGCGGTTGCAAGACTTAAGCCATCTACCTCTATCATTTTAGCTACTAAGTTTTCATCATATTCTGAATCCTGCTTAACTTCATTTAGAAGTTCCAAAACACCATCTAGATTTGCATATCTACTTAACTTCCATAGCATTATTTCATTGATAATTTCTTGAGTATAATCTCCATTTTCCTTTTCAATTTTCCTTCCAAGTTCATGATCAATTTTCTTATTTTTTTCGTGTTCCTCTAACCAATAGCTCCAAGGTTTTCCATTTACATCCATAAAATATTATTCCTCAAATTTAATTAGGAGATCATCTTCCATATCAAATTTCTTTAAAACTTCTCTAACCCTATAAAAAACATCCCATGCACTTAAATTACCTTCGATGTAATATTGGTCACTGATTTTCATTGATGTTCGTAGGTTTTCTGTATTTGTAGAAATACCCAAAATTTCTTTTAGCTTACTATCTATAAAAGCTTCTGGTTTGTTGCTAAACAGCTTTTTAACTATTAGGGCTAAAAGAGACCTGTAACTATCAATCACAATCTTCTCGTCTTCAAAGACGACATACTCTAAAACTTTGTTTGTTGGGTCTTTGTAATCAAATATATTAATTTCTGCACTTGAATCCCTTATGTCTTCTAATTTTATTGTTGGGTACTTCCAAACTTTACTGAATCTTTCAGACAGACTCTTAAATCTATTTTCTATTTCATTTATGCCCCAGCTTTCCAAATCTTTTAAATCTCTATTTAGCCATAACCTGCTATACTTGTAACCTTGTTCACCACCATCTTTATTCATATCTCTTTTTTCGGTAAAATATTTATTACTGAGTTTTCCATTGTTTCCAGAAAGAGTTAGATTTGCGATTGTGTTAACATAATTCTCTTTAATAAAATTATAATCTTCAGAGTTTAGGTTGTTTTTCCATGTAAGCTCAGGGTTTTGAGGGAATATATGTTCGACAGTTATTTTTTCATTATTTTCAACATCAACTTTCTCAACATTATCAAAATTCTCAAATTTTTCGAAAAAGTAAGAGCGGTTTTTAGCTTGGATATTATACATATCCTTATCTTTTAACGCTGAGAAAACTTCCGAATTATTAGGAAACTTTTGAGTGCCTTTCTTTTTTAATAAAGCTGTTTGAATTGAATTTAGGTAATCATCTTGGTCTACGCTATCATATAGGCTCATGAAGATTTTATTTAGGCCATTCGTAGGCAACCCAACTATAAACCTTTTCCAAGTTAAACTTTGGACAATTTCGAGTGCAGATAAAAAGATTTCTTTGGAAATTACCTTATCTTCATAATCCTTGTAAACCCTCATTAAAAAAGGATAAGACGTGTTTATCTCAAGCTTTTTAATTAAAATTAGTTGGTAAGATATATCGTTATCTTTTTCATTCTTAGGGTTGATTAGCTTATTATACAACCTCGAAAAGTTTTTTAGCTCCGAAAGAACATCTTCTAGTTTTTCTACATCATTATCAAACTGATATTTCTTTTTAAATTCTGCATAAACAGCATTTTTGTTAGCAATCTTGTTGTTTTTTATAGTTAAGAAATCTCTTATAAAGTCAGAGACCTTATTTTCTCTTGTGTCTTCGTTTGTTGCGTTTTGCTCTACATATTTCCAGTAAGTATCATATACTCTCTCTTGGTCTCTTCGCTCAAGCTTCATTAACACATAGTTTCTAATCAAATCAGCTTCACTAAGATCAAGGCCTGTAGAGTTTAAGCTTTCAAATATTCTTTGCGGGTTGTCGTTATTTCTATCTAAAGATATTTCAACAAAATGAAGTTTTTGAATTCCGTCTAAAATGCCTTGATAGTTATCTTCATTAATATTTTCTTTGAAGTAATTGTAATTTTCTATAAGTCTTGAAAACTGCTCGAATTCATCATTCTCGTGCTTATGCAGTAAAAATTTTAAGGCTTTATCATTATTTTCAGCAGGCTTGAGTTTAATTTTATCGGAATCATCAGCGTATTTATTAATTAAATATTGCTCCTGTATTTTATCTCTAGTTCTTTCATCTCCAATATCTTTGGCAAAATTATACAGAGCTATATAGAGCAAGGTTATAGTTGTAAGCCTTTGTTGTCCATCAATTACGACCAGCTCCTTTACTTCAGAGGAAGTGTAAACACCATCATGAATATAAACAATGCTACCTAGAAAGTGAGATTTAACATCATCATCTTTACTCACCGCCAAAATATCATTTAGTAGCTGTTTGCATTGCGCGTGCGTCCAGTCGTAGTTTCTTTGATATACAGGTATAACAAACCTAGTATCTGCCTTTGATATAAAATCTGTGATTTTGGATTCCGATGCTTTCATAATTGTCCTAGTAAACTTTCAAATGATAATACAACTGCAAGTAATTTCCTCAAGCAGAACATTTTTATAGGACTAAATTACAAATCACCAATATCGTCTTCAAACGTTTTGATGAAGTCTTTAATTTTTATCATTATTCTTTCTGTGACTGATTTTCGTTCTAATATTCTAGGTTTTTTATCGTCTTCAATCGCGGCTACTAAATTCTCTGTTAAAGGTTCAATACCAGAAAAAAGGTAATCATCAATTATTGGTTTCAATCTTCCTTCTACTAAGTTTTCTTCTTCTCTAATTTTAATAATCGCAAACTTTCTTTCCTCATTCCAATAGTCTTTGAACTTCTCTTTAATGTCTTTTTTGTTAGTGATTTTAGGTAAGTTTTCTTGAATGAATTTTTCAATTAACTCTCTTTTACTTCTCAGCTTCGCCTCACCACCAACGATATCTAATATAGCTTTCTTTTGAGCATCATGCTCTGGCTTGGTGTGCTTACCATTTTTAAAGTTATCTTCTAAGGTCGATAGTAACTCTAAAATATATGCTACATTAACCTCATCTCTCTGAATTAGCTCCAACTCAAAATCAACATCATTAATTATAGATGTTGTATCACCTTCGCTACTTGTTTTATTTTTTTCATAAATATCAAGATACTTACTTTTATAATCTTCAAACTCTTGCTCATCAATTCCTAAGTCAGCGAAATCAAAATCAGAGAACCCAGAAATAATATTCTTTAGCCTTATCATAGCCCTAAAAGCCTTAACAAACTCAAGTTCTTCCCGTTCACTTGCTAAATCATTAACACTATCAACATCAGGTGTAATAGCTTTTAAAAGGCTCAGAGCCTCAGCAAATCTATCTAAATAAACTTCATACGGCTCTATTAAGATTTCCTCTTGGGCATCTTTATTTGAAAATAGTTTAATTGCATCATCAGTTGCCTTCTTTAAATTGCGGAAGCAAACAATATGACCATGCGACTTAACTTCATTTAAAATTCTATTAGTTCTTGAAAATGCTTGTATCAAGCCATGATTTTTTAAGTTTTTATCAACGTATAAAGTATTAAGCTTTTTAGCGTCAAAACCCGTTAAATACATATTAACGACTAAAAGTATATCTACCCTATCATTGTCATTAAAACTCTTCTTTTCCCTGTCTTTGATACGCTTAGCAATGTCTTTGTAATAATTATAAAAGCTCTTACTATCTTTAGTGGAGAATTTTGTTTTGAACATCTTGTTATAATCAAGAATAAACTCGTCTAGCTTTTCACGGCTATGCTTATGTTTTGGCGTATCTTTAATTATATCAAAGTCAGGCTCTTCAATTAAACCATCCGCATCCGCATCATCTTCATTGGCGCTATAAGAAAATATAGTTGCTACTCTTAAATTATGTTCACCCGCTTCTTTCTTAGCTTTAAAAGCTTCATAATATTTAATTAAACCTTCAACACTGCCTACGCAAAGCATTGCAGAAAAATCTTTATTGTGAGTTTTGCGATTATGATTTTGAATAATCCAATTAGTTATGTCATTAATTCGGTCTTCTTTTTCAAATGCTTCTTTAGTATCAATTCCGCTAACGTCTTCATCACTATTATTATTATTGTTTTTAGCAACAAACTTGCCCCAATATTCCACAGAGAATTTTAAAACATTCTCATCTTTGATTGCATTAGTAATTACATATTTATGCAAACACTCATCAAACAGGTCTTTTGTAGTTCGTTTTCCTAGAGCATTCTTAGATGCATTATCTGCAAAAATTGGCGTTCCAGTAAAGCCAAACATTTGAGCTTTATTAAAAAATCCTTTTATCCTTTTATGGGTTTCACCAAACTGGGAGCGGTGACATTCATCAAATATAAATACAACCCTCTTATCTTTTAAATGCTCAATTTTATCTAGGTACTTGGCTTTGTGAATTGCAGTGTTCAATTTCTGAATTGTGGTAACAATCAATTTAGTATCATCTGCTAGCTGCTTAACAAGAGCTTTGGTGTTATCCGTGCCATCAACCGAGCCATCCGAGAAATGGTTAAATTCTTTTGTCGTTTGATAATCTAAATCTGCCCTATCAACAACAAAGACAACTTTATGAACCTTTGAGATGTCCATTAAAATTTGAGAGGCTTTAAAGCTAGTTAGCGTTTTACCAGAACCAGTTGTATGCCATATGTAACCATTTTTGTGAGTATGCTTAACCCTTTCAACTAATCTCTCTACGGCATAATATTGATAAGGGCGTAATACCATTAATATTTTATCACTCTCATGCAACACAGTATATTTGCATATCATCTTTGAAACTTGGCACTTTTCCAAAAATTTATCAGCGAAATCATCAAGCTGAGTAATTAAGTTATTTTCCTCATCTGCCCAATAGAAGGTTTGCTTGAAGCTCTGCGTGCGGTTATTAGCGTAATATTTAGTGTTCACCCCATTACTAATTACAAAAAGCTGAACATATTGAAATAAGCCGTTTGAACTCCAAAAGGAATGGCGTTGATATCGATTAATCTGGTTAAAAGCCTCTTTGAGCTCTAAGCCTCTACGCTTCAATTCAATTTGAACCAACGGCAAGCCATTAATGAGCAGCGTCACATCATAACGGTTTTTATAAGTACCATCATTCATTTCAACTTGGTTGCAAACCTGATACTGGTTTTTGCACCATTCATCTTGATTTAGAAAATTAATGTAAATTGTTTCCCCATTTTCACGCTTAAAGCTAAACTTATCTCTCAAAATTTTAGCACGTTCAAAAACATTACCTTTGTTAAGATGGTTCAGAACTTTAGCAAATTCTTCATCACTAAATTTTACATTATTATGCTTTTCTAATTGAGATTTAAGGTTACTTAATAGCTCCTCCTCAGTGGTGATATTAACCCGCTCATAGCCAAGCCCTGTTAGTTGCTTAACTAGTTTATTCTCTAATGCTATTTCTGGCTGAATATTCATATATTAGTATTGATTTTCTTCTTTTCCAGACTCCCAATCTCTTAATAATTCTTCATAGTAACTGTAATCTTGTTCATATAAAGCTTTACTGTAAACTACTCCATCTAAATCAAATTTAGAATCCAATTCATCATTAAACTCTTCATTTTCATCATATGGAACCTCCGAGATTTCTGATAAATCTATTTCATAAAATATACTTAGTATATAGTTAGCTATTGATTCAGTAATACGAAATATAAATTGCGATAAAATTTTATCACTCTCCTGTATTTTTGGGGAAAGTCTCCCATGCGCTAAATCGCACCTTTTATTACGTATATTTACAATTATTGCCAAATATTCTTTAAGGTTTCTAATTATATCTATATTGAGGTTATCATCACACTCTTTGAGTTTAACTAGCGCCTTTTCAAAAACATCAACAGGCTTCATTCCATCAATTCTTTCATCGTCAAATTCATTGGATTTATCAAGCTTTTTTAAAATCGGCTTTGAGATACCCTCTATTACTGATTTACAGCACTCAATGCAAATGTCAGGGTTTGTATTTAAATTTTTTTCCGCCTCTCCAATCAATAATAAGTAATATTCAAATTCGTCATGAATATGCTTGTTGTTTGCTATTATTTTTCTAACTAATTCCATCTAAACAAACATTTGTTGAAGCAAACCTTTTTTATATTGCTTACTTTGCTCAATTTCATCGGCCACCACATCAATTTTTTTATCAATAGAAGTAAGAAAATCCGCAATTTTTTGTTGTTCTTTTGGGTGGGGAAGATTTATTTTAAAAGTTTTTAAATCTTTCTTTTGGATATTGGGCAAACCAGAACCAACTCTTAACCTCATTATACTTTTCTGCAAGAATTTTAAATTTTGATAAATATATTGAGTGCTATTTTTTTCATCTAATATCTCTAAAGTATAGCAATGACCGCCTGACCAAAACTTAGTTTTAATGTAATTCACAAAACCGCATGAGTTACCACCCTCACTGATAGCAACTGTATTTTTCAAAGAGTTAAATTTATCTGTAAAACCAGATTCATTAATACCACCACTATATGCTGGATATTTACCACCTTCATAAAGCAACTCTTTATTTAATTGCTCACCTTTATTAATTTCACAAACATCACCTAACTTTTTTTCTTCCCAATCGGGGTAAGGATTGTTGCTTTCATCTGTGAAGCGGGTTTGTTGGCTGAATATTTTCTGCATCACGCCCTTTTTATAATCTTCTAAAAGGATTTTCTTCTCCTGTAATTTTTCAATCCGCTTATCCACAGCCGTCAAAAATTCCGCTATTCTTTCTTGCTCTTCTGAATCTGTAATAAAAATTTTTAAATTAAAGAAATTTTTCTTATTTACATTTAAAAGACCATCCATTCTAGCAGAGCTTGATATTATTCTTCTTAATCCCCTATCTAAATAATGAGCTTCAAATAATTTGGCAAAAAACTCACCATACATACTATTGTCCTTTAGCTCAAAACTTATAAAAACGTTTGGAACAGCTATTATTTTCTCTGTTTTGTTAATATATACACAACCATATTTATATGTTTTGGAATTTCCTTTATTGTAAGAAAAATGGTTTGGCTTTAGAGCTGTATAATTGGGGTTTTGATTACCTGATATATCTTTACCAAATTTTTCTTTTTGAGAAATAAAACCATAACCAGCTGTAATACTATATGTTTCTAGTTGCTGGTCTTCTACTTTTTCAGAAACTTCCCTGAATATTTCACCCAACTTCTTCTCTTCCCACTTCCTGCTAAATTCAGGGAAACGAAGTTGCGGAATGTCATGTTTATTATCTTTCATATAGTTATGAGCAAACATTAGTTAAATTGCATTATGCATTTTTTGTATATTACTATCATTAAAACGGGGTTGAAATTTTCAGTTTTTTGCAGAAATTTACGATTACATCGTTAGTTTCTTCTATTTCAGCATCTAAATGCTTTAGTTTTTTGGCAACTTTATCAATGTCAATTTGTTCTTCCTCTTCAAAAGTGTCAACATATCTTGGAATATTCAAATTATAGTCACTCTCAGATATTTCACTAAGGGTTGCCTTATAACTATACCTATCTTCTTCAACTCGGTTTTGATATGTGTTGATTATTTTTTCAACATCTGAGTCACGCAAGCTATTTTGATTTTTTGATTTTTCAAAGTTGTTACTAGCATCAATGAATAAAACATCATCATGCTCACGACACTTTTTAAACACCAATATGCAAGTTGGTATTGATGTTCCATAAAATATATTTGCAGGCAAACCTATAACCGCATCAAGCAAATTGCGCTCCTCAATTAAATACCTTCTAATATGTCCTTCCGCAGCCCCCCTAAACAATACTCCATGAGGTAAAACCACAGCCATTTGACCGTTATCCGCTAAATGGTGAACCATATGTTGAACAAATGCAAAATCTGCCTTTGAGCTTGGTGCTAGCTTGCCATATTGGCTAAACCTATCATCATTCATAAATAATTGGTTTGCACTCCACTTTGCAGAAAATGGAGGGTTAGCAACTATCGCCTCTGCTTTGAGGTCTTCATGCTGAGGGCGTTCAAGTGTGTCTTCTTGCCTAATATCAAATTTGCGGTAGTGAACATCATGCAAAATCATATTCATTCGGCAAAGGTTGTAAGTTGTTCGGTTAAGTTCTTGCCCGAAAAACTCTGATACATCATCAACCTCTTTTGCTACACGAAGTAACAACGAGCCAGAACCACATGTTGGATCATATACTGATTTCAGCTTACTTTTGCCTGTGGTTACTAATTTCGCTAAGATTGTTGAAACTGTTTGAGGGGTGTAAAACTCACCTGCTTTTTTACCTGCATTGCTAGCAAATTGACCAATTAAATATTCATAGGCATCACCTAAAACATCTGACTCAGTATTTTCTAGTTCAAAATCTATTTTATCTAAATGAGACAAGATTTTTGATATCAAGTCATTTCTATCATCAACTGTTCTACCGAGTTTACTAGAATCTAAATCCAAGTCTTCAAACAAGTTAATGAAGTCATCTTCACTTTCTGTTCCCATTGTAGAGTCTTGAACATTCTTTAGAATACGAGCTAAGTCACCCAGAATGAATTTTGCCTCGCCCGAGCCTTCCGCGCTACCACGCTTTGCAATTTCATTAAACAAGTCTTCTGGTCTCAAAAAGTAACCCAAGCTAGCAACAGAATCTTGCTCAATAGCGCGAATAACCCCATCATAGTTTGAGCTGGATTTATTTAACTCAGCATATTTAATTTTATCTTCTTTTAAGATTTTATCAGCATGAATAACCATCTTTTCAGATAAGTACTTATAGAAAATAAAGCCTAGTATATAATCTTTAAACTCTGCCGCATCCATCTTACCGCGAAGGGTATCAGCAATTTTCCACAATTGTTGTTCAATCTTTCTTTTTTGCTCGTCTGTCATATCAATCTATTTTTTTAGAATTTCTATTGATTTCTCAATAATTGATCTGAAAATTAACTCAGTATCTGTACTTTTATCACTTATAATGCCAGCATTAGCCTCTGAGTAATACATACCTATCTCTTTTTTTGAAGGCTTATTACTTTTACCCTTACCATAGTGTTTTGCAATTAAAGATAAAGTTTCTTCAGACAAAATCTGTTCAAACTTCTTATTTTCGCACGCTTTATCAAGAGCTCCATATGTAGTGATATCTTGATCGCTCAAATACCAACTTTCTTTATATCTTTCTGCACCTTTTTTCCCTGATTTATCATCATCAAGGATTATCATGAAACGCCTTCCTTCAGCTATCATTCTACTAATGAGTAGGTCGTGCCCTGTGTCTCCAAGACCTGGAATTAGTCTTATATTATTTTTCTTTAGAATGTCTTTGCAGTAATATGAGATAGCGTGAAAATCAGATATGCCCTCTGTAACAATTGTTGAGTCACTTTCAATAATTTGTGGGCGCACTTCATCTAAACGGTCAAGAATTGGCTGAAAATAAGTCGTGCGTTCAGGGTTTTGAGACACAAAATTTCTGTATAAAAAAGCATCTATTGATGTAGGGGGGTTTGCAAATTCTATCTCCTCACCTGAATCATCATAACTTATAGCCTTATTCTCAATAATATAGGCAGAAGGAACCCATTTTGGATTTATCATATGAGAGCTGTGAGTAGAATAAATAATACTATTATTATCTTCAATTATTCTTTCGAAGCTCTCTAATAGTTGCATCTGTGCACGGGCATGAAGGTTTGCTGCTGGCTCATCAAATAAAAACAATGATGGCTGGGTTTTTTCTTTTTTAAATCTACTAAATAGTAAAAACAGAAAAAACCACCTAAACCCCAAAGACCTCTCATTCAAAGCGTAATGAGATTCTCCATCAGAAATTGATATATTAATATAAGGTATCCCATTTTTTTCAATATCCACCCCCCACTCAAGGTGTATATGTTTTGCTGATGTAGGCCTATTAAAAACCTTGCTCCAACTACCTATTACTTCCTTACTAATTGATGATGATATCTTTTGAATAACAGAATCTATTTGCCTTTTCTCAGGCCTACTTAAAAGCTTAGTGTACCAATTAACTTGAGCATCTTTCTCTTTAAAGTCTTTTATTCTTTTTACCACATGAGTTTCAATACTTAAATTATCTTGCAAGCTATCTAATACATCTTGCAAAACCTCTCTGTAATATCTTTGGCTAGGTTGTTCGCCATCATAGGGTTCTAGATATATTCTATCAGGAACATCAACTAAAAAAGTTGGGAAATAAGCAACTGAAGGAAGGGATTTTCTTATGTGCGTAACGCATTCATACCACAAATCTTTATCCAAATCGCTAGGCCTTTGATATGGCTTATAGTATTTTGCTTGTTTAGATTTACAATAAAATTGCAATTGCCAAATATTTGAACTTTCTTGATAAGAGCCATCAACAAAGCTATATTTCTTTTCTATAAAAAATTCACTCTTAATCTGTTCTAAATCAAGATCCATACGATTTTTAGAAAAAACCTGTATGAACTTTTCTTTATCTTGGTCTTCAATTGTTACTAATGCCGAGATTGAAATATCACCTGTAAAGTTTGCTTTTTTGGAGATTGGAACACAAGACAGAATTTCAGCATCATTTTCCTCATCACCCTGAGAGATTGTGCCAACTCTGGTAACAAAATTTGATAATGCTTCAAGTATAGTTGTTTTACCGCTTTCATTAAGACCTACTAAAGTTACCACTGGACATTTATACCTACCAGACAAACTAATAGATACGTCTTCAATTCCCTTAAAGTTTTTGATAGTAAACTCTTTTATATAAGCCATGAAACTCTCTTAGTTTTATTAATATTTAACCTGCAACTTAAAGTATGTGGTCATAAAAATCAAAATTAGTTTTTCTGTTCTACCTAATAACTTTAGAATTGAGTTTACTTTAAGTAGCTTACAGCAGTAATGCAACAGCTACATTCAATGTAGTTGACCTATTGATCTAATTTAGCTAGCTTGCACTTAAGCAGAGATATCTGCTTGGGGCTTCAAAACCTCTCTGTTAGCGGTAGTGGCAAACTATCGTTATTAAAAACTGCCATCTCAACTTTTAGGTTGGGGTGGTGGCGTTATACAATAGGCCTTGGCTAAAAGCGTCACGGTCATCTAACAGTGACTTTTGAACACCCCAGCATCAAGTTTTTGGATTTGATGCTGATTTGTTTAACTAAGGAGCTGCTCAATGCAAACAAGAACTATGGCTTGGAGAATATTTAACGGAAGCGTTATATCTCTAATCGCATTCTCAATTTATATTTTTATTTTACTCAAAGAAATTTATTTAGGAGCCTTTGAAATAGTAGCCTTAGCATCTTTGTATACTTGGATTTTTAAAAGATATACTAGTTGTAATGAAAAAAATGAGAGTAACAATGTCTAGGGAAGATTTAGGTGCTTTATTAATAGGTATTTCTGGATGGCTCTTTATAGCTAGGATTATAATTGAAGTATGGCCTGAATATGGTGCAATATTTGGAACTTTGCTGTTTAGTATGCCAATCTTTATAGGATATATGATAGTAGCTGGCGTTATTTCTTTAGCTATAACCACTTTAATAAAAAAAAGAGATACTCTTTTATATGTAATAATGGGTGTAATATTGATTTTAGTTTGCGTAACAGATCTAGTTTTAGCAATATTATAAATTTATTTCTTTAAATTAACGCTAAAAAACCTATTCAAAGCCTATGCTATCAGCCAATTTAGCTTTTTAGATAAAATAATGCTCAAAATACCAATTTGAAGCATAGCCTTGATTAGAGAAGAATGTATCTACTTAGGTATATATCTTATCAAGAAAACAAATTTAAAAAGTCTGTAAATCACCTACTACTAAGCCTTTAAGAGATTTGCGATTAAAAAAAAGAAAAACACATTCTGATTATTACAATCAAATTATCTGAATAGTTATGGTTACCTTAGTACAAGTTAAATTTTTAAAAAATCAGTGGAAATACGGGGCAGTCAAAGGTTAGTTGAGCTTTTTTTAATATTAAGGGGAATTAAGGGATTTTAGTGGAAATTATGGGAAATTAGGGGAAGTTAGGTAGACTAGTAAGAAGTAGTTAAAAAAGTTAATTATAAGATTAAGAAAGTGTTTTTAATTGAGTGTTTTATAATTTCATCATTGGAGATTTTGAGAGAAAGGAAAATAGGTAGCCTAAATAGTAAGAAATAAAATCTTACTATTTACGCCAATTCTCCTCAAAACTTATGAGCGATTTTCACCACTGTTTTCATTCGTTTCGTTAAGGCCAAAATCATGCAACAATGATTCTAGGGTGCCGACTTGAACAGTAAATTGCACTGTAATAGCTTGTCTCGGCAACAGCTGTAAAGCTGCTAGGCAAACAATCTCCTTTTGCTATTCCCATTCTGGGGAGAGTTAAGATCAGTACCGAATCGTTTTTTCGCCGTTAACACTTACTGAAATTAGCCTTATAGTTGACTAAAACTTTATTCCCCCAGTTGTATTAATAATTTTGATTATTTGGTGCATGCTAAACATGGGTTTACCATTAACCATTTTGCTAGGTATAAGCTTGCTCTTAGCGTATCTTTCAAGCTTTTTAACATCCATCTCTATATATGAGGCAGCATCCTTCAAGCATACGTTATACCTATATTTTCTAGCTATTTTCTTTTTAGAGTTAAGCATTAGCTAAATCTAGTTTGTTATCAATCCAAGCAATCACATCTTTTTCAAGCCAGCCAACGCTCTTAGCTCCTAAAGAAATACTTTTAGGGAACTCTCCCTTAGATATGTATAAGTATATACTTGATTTTGATAAGCCAGTAAGCTCTGTTACATGACGTAGCCTTATAATCCTCTTGTCCATTTAATCCTCATTGTTGTTTAACAACTAAGAAAATAGATAGGTTGTCCAAGATAGACCAATGAGTTAATTTTTATTTTTAGAAATAACTCCTTTTTTAGCTTTAATATTAAGCTTTGGGTTTTTTACATCGGAGATATTATCAGGAGTTACAGGTTCATTTAGAAATACACTTAAAAAGTCTGCATGCTCTTTATTAGAAACTCTAGCTTCCACAGCATCTATTTCTTTTATGGTTTCTAAAAGAGTCTTTATTGCTCTACGCTTGAAAAAATCTTCATCTACTCTAACTGTAACCATGCCATTTAATTCATCTAAAGTCTCTTCAGCAAATTTAATATGTACATCGCATAATTTATTAATTGTTAAGAAATTATGTTCTTCAGAAGAATTGTAACTAGGGCCAAAACATTTAATTTTACTAATCTGTTCTTCATCTACCTCTGTCATTCTTCTCATAGTAAGGCTTTCTAGATAATTAATAACAAAATTAGAGTTTGGATTAAAAAATGAATTTTTTAGCTCCTCAGACTTATTGGCAATTTTCTTGATCTTTTTAAAGCTATTCAAAATTTGACTATAATCTTTTTTAAGCTCACCTATAGGCATACCAATACTATAATACTGTCTTGAATACTCTAAATTCTCTAAGTAATAGTATAGAAACCTTCCATAGCCTTTTGTCGCTAAGTCAATTTTAGATAAGTACTTGGCAATGTTATATGTATCATCATCTTTCTCCAAATGCTTTACCAAGTTTTTCCAACATCCATACCACTCGTAATCCTCTGGCCACACTTCCATATAACCTTCAAGCGTTTCTATAGCTAACCACCTAGATCTCTCTTCACTCATTACTTACCTCCAACCTTTCTTAAAGGAACAATTTTTGGCTCTTGATTAGCAGGATTAGCCTTTTCTATATAATCACCCCATATTTGCATTAGATCTGTTCTTTGCTCTATATATTTAGCTTTGTTATAAGCAGCTCTAACCTTGTTTCTTTCTCTATGGTCTAGTTGGCACTCAATAGCATCAACGTGACAACCCATCTCGTTTAAAATAGTAGAGAATGTAGATCTAAAACCATGACCTGTAGTTTTGCCTTTGTATCCAAGAACATCTATAGCTCTAAGGAACGTATTTTCACTAATGGGAGAAAAAGGGTTCTGCCTACTAGGGAAGCATAGTTCATTGTCTCCAGTAATGTTCTTTAGCTCTAGGAGCAGTCGTAAGGCTTGTTTGCATAGTGGTATCATATGATCTTGCTTATTTTTCATTCTTTCAGCAGGAACTATCCATACAGCTTTATCAAAATTTATTTCATCCCACCTTGCACCTCTAAACTCCTTACTCCTAAGTGCAGTTAGTATTAATAGCTTGAATGCATATTTAACTATCAAAGATCCATTAAACTCTGTTTCATATCTATCCAACCTATTTAAGAATGTTGGCAGCTCATGTTCTGCTAGATGCGCATAATGTTTAGTTTTAACAGGTGCTAAAGCATCTTTCATATTTGTTGCTGGGTTGTCATTCTTTAAACCGCAAGCAATTGCATATCTAAATATCTGACCGCAATATTGATTGAGCCTATGAGCTAGTGAGTTACTACCTTCTTTCTCAACTTTTCTAAGAGCAGCTAGTACATCTTGAGTAGTTACATCAGCAACTGGCAAATAACCAATTACAGGGAATATGTTTTTCTCTAATCTAGAGATTACTGTCTTTGCATATTTTTCAGTTTTGCTATGTTTATTCTTCTCGTGCCAATCTCTAGCTGTACTTTCAAATGTGTTCTCGTGCTTAGTTCGTAGCTCATTCCTTTTTTGCTTTTTATGAGACATAGGATCTATATCTTCTCTAAGAAGTCTCCTGATCTCTCTATGCTTCTCTCTGACTTCAGCTAAGCTAATTTCAGGATACTTACCATAGGAATAGGTCTTTTGCTTATCTAGGAACCTATAATTAAATCTCCAATACTTACCCTTTGGAGTAACTTGCAAATATAATCCGTTACCATCAGCTAGTTTGCGACTCTTTTCTCCGTCCTCTAGTTTCGCGTTCTTACAATCTAAGTTAAATAGCTTTCCTTGTCCCATAGCTGCATCTCCATAGGTTATAAACTAAATACCATCACGCTAATTATATAATTGATGGTATTTATTGTTAGTAATCTCAAAATACCATCAGAAAATACCATCAAATTCTAGGATGCTATAATTCTCTTAACACTATTTTGGACTGAAACGTTATACTAAAACCTAGAAAAATCAAGGCTTTTCGGACTAATTGGGAATGTATAGGAAGTGTGTCTTGGTGACCCCTACGGGATTCGAACTGGTGGTAAAGCCGTCAAATAGAAACTTTTAAACACGAGTTTTTACTCGTATTATCAACTAGTTATTAACCACCCTCATATTACCCCTATTTAGGGGTTAAAATTTCATTAGCTAAATCAGCATAAACATTAGCAGATCAGATTAGCTATAATTTCCTAACTTAAACTTTCCTAGTAAAAAACCTATAAATTGTAGGTAGCACTAGCAAAGTCAAAATTGTTGAGGAGATTATTCCACCAATTACTACTGTTGCTAAAGGTCTTTGAACTTCCGCTCCTGCGCCTGTATTTAATGCCATTGGAACAAAGCCAAGTGATGCAACTAAAGCTGTCATTAAAATTGGCCTCAACCTAGTTAATGCACCTTTGATTATTGCCTCATCTAACTTTAAGCCTTTTTCAAGTAAGTTCATTATGAATGATACCATTACAACACCATTCAGTACAGCAACACCTGAGAGCGCAATAAAGCCAACCCCTGCTGATATTGAAAGTGGTATATCACGAAGCCACAAGGCTATAATTCCGCCTGTTAAAGCAAGTGGTACTCCAGTAAATATTATCAATGCAATTTTGATTGAGCTGAAAGCCATATATAATAGGGCTATAATCAAAATTAGAGCTACTGGAACTACAACAAAAAGTCTTTCTTTCGCTGAAATAAGTTGCTCAAAAGTGCCGCCATATTCATACCAATAGCCAGAAGGCATTTTAGCATTTTGCTGAACTGCTTCTTGAACCTCTTCAACGAAACTACCCAAATCTTTTCCTCTAACATTTGAAGTAACCACGATTCTACGCTTACCATTTTCACGACTAATTTGGTTAGGGCCGTAAGTTACTTCAATATTTGCAAGTTCTTTTAAAGGCACAAAGTCAGGTGACGTTTCATTACCTTCTGATTTATGAGCTTTAGATAGCGGTATTGGTAGCATCTCAATTGTTGAAACATCACTTCTTAAATTTTCAGGAAGTTTAATAACAATATCAAACCTTCTATCTCCTTCAAAAACTTGACCAGCCTCTTTACCACCCATAGCAACTTCAACAACTTCTTGAATATCAGCTATGTTCAAGCCGAAACGGCTTAAGGCTTTTCTGTCTGGTATAATGCTTAAAACAGGTAAGCCAGTAACTTGCTCAGTTTTAACATCAGCAGAGCCTTCAACAGTTCTTATGATAGATTCAATCTGCTCACCTACTTCAAGCAGGGTGTCCATATCATCACCATAAATTTTAACTGCCAAATCACTTCTAACACCAGAAATTAGCTCATTAAAACGCATCTGAATTGGTTGAGTAAATTCATAATTATTGCCTGGAACTTTCATTAATGCTTCTTCTAACTCATGTATTAATTCCTGTTTGGTTTTGCTAGGGTCTGGCCATTCATCTTTAGGCTTAAGCATAACAAATGTATCAGCAACATTAGGTGGCATAGGGTCAGTTGCTATTTCAGGCGTTCCTATTTTGCCAAACACTTCTTTAACCTCATCAAACTCTTTGATTTTCTTTTCTACCAAAGCCTGCATTTTAACGGATTGGCTTAAGCTAGTGCCTGGAATTCTCATAGCATGAAGCGCTATATCACCTTCATCAAGACTAGGTATAAACTCCGCACCCAACCTACTACCAAGCAATATAGTTAAAAGGGTAATAGCAGAGGCGCTTAAGATAATAGCCTTAGGGTGTTTTAAGCTCCATTTTAAAATTGGCTCATAAAACTGCTTTGATTTAGCAATTAGCTTATTTTCCTTTTCTTCAACCTTACCTTTAATAAACATTGCAACCGCAGCAGGCACAAATGTTAAAGATAAAACTAGCGCAGAAAGTAAAGCTACTACAACTGTGAAAGCCATTGGGTGAAACATTTTACCTTCAATGCCTGTAAGTGAGAAAATAGGAAGATAAACTATTGTTATAATCACCACTCCAAATATACTTGGCTTTATAACTTCACTTGTTGCTTCTGCTGCAAGTTTGAAGCGTTCATCTTTAGTCAGTAACCTACCTAATTGCTTTTGCCTTTCGCCAAAAACCCTAATACAGTTTTCAATAATAATTACTGCACCATCTACAATAATACCAAAATCTAACGCACCTAAGCTCATTAAATTGCCAGAAACTTTGTTTTCAACCATTCCTGTAATAGTCATTAACATTGAAATTGGAATAACCAAGGCTGTTATTATTGCAGCTCTAAAATTGCCGAGAAGCAGAAATAATATAACTATTACAAATAACGCCCCCTCAAGTAGATTTGTTTGGACTGTTTTAATGGTTCTATCAACCAAGCTAGTTCTATCATAAACAGCTTTTGCTGTGATACCTTCAGGTAGTGATTTTGCTATTGCTTCTAGCTTCTTTGATACCGCTTTTGCAACTTCACGACTATTTTCACCCATCAACATCATTGCCGTACTTAGAACAACTTCCTCACCATTATGAGTTGCCGCACCAGTTCTAAGTGGTGAGCCAAGTTCAACATTAGCAATATCTGAAATTTTAATAGGTAGCTCATCTTTAAGAGTAACTACGATATTTCTGATATCTTCTATTTTCTCAACTTGCCCTGGAACTCTAATTAAATATTGCTCGCCATTCTTTTCAATGTAACCTGCGCCTATATTCTTATTGTTCTTTTCTACAGCTTCTATCAAGTCAAAAACTGTTAAGTCATAAGCCATTAAGTTTTGAGGGTTTGGTAAAATATGGAACTGTTTTTCATAACCACCAATAGTATTGATTTCTACCACACCTTTAACATTTCTAAGTTGCGGAGTTATTACCCATTCTTGAATTGTCAGTAAATCCATTGGGGTATATTTTGAACCATCTTCTTTTAAAGCTCCTTTTTCAGCTTCAACAAGATAAGAAAATATTTCCCCTAATCCAGTTGCTATTGGCCCCATAATTGGCTCTATATTTTCTGGTAA
>CAYGRX010000004.1:0-2707 GCA_964352365.1 uncultured Rickettsiales bacterium | reverse complement strand
AAAGCTGATAATGCGATTACGATAAACATCACTAAAAAGCGATGGCGTATTGATGTATAAATTATGTTTTCTAACATTTTTTCCTCTAAATAATATTGTGATATATCTTAACTCTTTAAGACTTAATGGTCATGAGCTGCTGCTGATTTTTGAATGTCCGCCTTAATTATAAAGCTACCTTCTTCAACATATTCTTGCCCTAAATCTAAACCACTAATTATCTCTGTATATTTGCTGTTAGTTCTGCCTTTTGATATTTCTACAGCTTCATAAGAATTGCCTTTCTTAATGAAAACAACGTCTTTGCCTTCCATATTTTGAATTGCAGAATTTTTAACTATAGCTAATGCTTGTTTAGTATTATTTTTTACAATTCCCTCAACTACCATTCCAGGCTTCCAAGAACCTTCTTTATTATCAATTTCAGCTATGGCAATAATTGTTTGGCTTAACTCGTCAGCAGTAGGGAATATCAGTTTAATTTTACTTTCTATGATTTTGCCATCAGAGATATTTTTGATTGCGATTACATCACCTTTTACAATTTTACTAACATCTTTCGGGAAAATATGAAACTTAGCCCATATGTTACTAATATCTGCAACAATGAATAAAGAACCTCCTTCAACAACGTCACCAACAGAAACATAACGCTCTAAAATAACTCCACTAATTGGTGAACGCACTTCATAAGACCTAAGACTTTCATTACTTTCTATTGTAGCTACAACTTGCCCTTTCTTAACTTCATCACCCCAATTTGCAGAAACCTTTTTTACAATCCCAGAAAATCTAGCGCCTATATTACTTGTAGTGTTTTTGTTTAAAATAATTCTACCAGTTAAGTATGTTTCATCAGAGATTACGCCAGATTTAACTGTGCTAATAATCACCCCTGAATTTAAGGCTGCTTCATCATCTATTTCTGTTTTCATTTCATCCTGATGTTCATCACCATGCCCATGCTCATCATGCCCTTGGTCATCGTGGTCGCCACCATGTCCATCATCTTCATGAGAGTCATGGTCATTATGTTCATCATGAGATTCCTCTTTATGGTCATCACGTTCGTGTCCTTCACCTGCAAAACTTGCATTGGTGTTCAGAAAAATTGCCATAGATGTAATGGCTATAAATTTAAAAATCCTTTTCATTTTTATTCTCCGTTAAATGTTATTTGATATGGGAAGCTATTTGTTAGCCTCAAAACTTCTGCCTTGCTGTTGTGATAGCGTTCAACTGCTTCAATCTGCTTTTCTTTAGCTCCGAAAAGAGTTCTTTGAGCATCTAAAACTTCAATATATGGAAACCTGCCAGACTCATATGCCCTGCGAGCATCTTTAAATGCCTTTTCCGCAGATGGAATAATCTCACCTTTGAGGCTGTTGATTTCTTGATAAGCCAAGTTCCAACTTTGATACTGCGAAACAAGTTCTCTATTTAAATCTAATGTTGCTTTTATCTTTTGACTCTGGGCTTTAGAAACTTCTGAATTGGCCGAAATTACATTACCCTGATTTCTATTCCAAGCAGGGATAGGCAAGCTAACACCAACCAAAAATGCTTGGTCGCCAGTTCTATCAAAATCTCTAACACCACCAAAAATAGTTGGGTCTGGTATTGCCATTGCATTTTCTAAATCAAGCAAAGATTTCTTTTCATCTGCTATAAAATCATATTGTTTAATATAAGGTGAATCTGCAAGTTTGGCTTTGTAGGTTTCAAGGCCTTTAGGCTTTTCAACTTCATTTAGATAAGAATCTGAAATTGCGTAACTCAGCTCACTCTCGCCCCAGAAAGAAGCTAAATCACTCTCTGATATGTCAACTTCTCTAAGTGCATTTTGATATGAAATTTTAGCTGTAGCTTTTTCAACTGCTGCCTTACTAAGTTGAAGTTCTGGTTCTTTAGCCGCATCAACACGCTTCTTCACAGTTTTATAAACCTTCTCTGCAAGATTCTTCTTATCCTTAGAAAGTTCTAATTTTTTGTTAGCTGTTTCAACTGCAACATACTTTTTAATCACATCAGATATTAAACTTGCTTGTGATGCTTCAAAGTTTTTGGTAGCTGAGTTTTTTAAGTTATCAACGGCATTAACTCTTGAAGATATCTTTCCGCCAATCTCTATAGTTTGAGAAAGCGTATAGGTATATTCAGCGCCATTATTACCGCTTAACTCACCTGCACCCCCAAAATTCTCAGCTTCAAATGAAAATTCAGGGTTTTGCCATAAACCAGCTTGTTTGCGCTTACCTTCAAAGTTTTTAAGCTCTGCTTTTAATATATTAATTTGTGGTGACGACACAAAAGCCTTAGCTATCGCATCTTCCATTTTTAGAACCTCTTCAGCTTTTACATTAAAACTAGAAAAAGTTATTACCGCCATAGCACCAACAAATAAGTGCTTTAGGCTAATTGCCTTATAATTCATTATAGAACTCCAATAATTAGTTAGAATATTCCTGAAATGCGAAAACAGCTCGCACAGGAAAAGGGAGTAAACCCTTATATTATTTTGGAGTTATGCTTTTGGGGGGGATTTTAAAACTTCAATGTGATGTGATTTAAAGTTTTCTTGTAAAAAAGAAACTGATACTGAACGTTTATCATTATAGAAATAATCACCCTTATTGTTATATTGCGAAATGTTATGGTGACTTACGCAACAAGCCTCACAATCTAAACAAACATCTTCACTACCAGA
>CAYGRX010000003.1:16434-34143 GCA_964352365.1 uncultured Rickettsiales bacterium | reverse complement strand
TTACCCAATAATTGCTGCATAAAAGTAACCTCATTACCACCTGTTGATGTATAATCCTCAGAAACTTCAAACTCATTTAATTTATTATTATCCTTTTTATCAATTTTAGAAAGAATCCCAGAATCATTAAAACTTAATACATAAGCCTCATAAGATCTAACCTCCGGCTCATAAAATGTTTCTTTAGTTTCCTCAACGCCAAGATACATCCATTTTTCCCCATCAATATTACTCGTAGTTGTTGGTGAACCAAGCAATTGCAACACTTCAAGTTTATTTGTAGAATCAACTTTCAACTTTGAAAAATCTGAAAACTTAGTAACATATCCCCTATTTTCAATTTCTTCAGTGCATGAAATTAGAAGGAAGATTGATAATATTGCCAAAATTGATGATGATTTGAATTTCATAGAATATTTCATTTTTTACTAGATTTCTTAAAGATATTGATATATATAGCTTCTTCCAAAAAATATTGAAACTTATATTTGTAAGAGTTTATTGCGATAAAAGTTTTAAGTAAAGTAATTATAAAGTTTTAAGAGTTTGAGAGGCTACAATGGCAGTTCCTAAGAAAAAAACCAGTACATCTAAAAGAAATATGCGTAGAGCACATGATGCTTTACCTAACATAAACGTGATTGAAAACCAAACAACTGGTGAATACGCGCTTTCTCACCATATCTCAGCTGATGGCTACTACAAAGGTAGACAAGTTATCATCCCCAGAGAAACAACGGAAGTAGAAGACGAAACTAAAGAAGAAGTTCTATAGTTTTTACGAACTAGCTTGAGCCTTTAATTAGGCTCAAATGCTGAATATATTTCATAAAACATGACAGAAGCCCAACAACCAGAACTTACTAAAAAGAATGGTAATGGGCTTGTTATAGCCTTAGATGCAATGGGTGGAGATAATGCACCAGAAAGCGTTTTAAAAGCAGCTGATGCTTTTATTAAAAAAAATTCAGACGTTAGATTTCTTATCTTTGGTGATAAGCAAAAAATTGCACCTATTTTAGAAAAATTAAAGTCTCTACCTAGAAAATCTGAAGTTTGGCACACTGATGAAGCAATAGCAGATGATGAAAAACCATCTAGCGCATTAAGACGTGGAAGAAATTCTAGTATGTTTCTTGCAATCAAGTCTATTAAAGATGGCCAAGCACACGCAGCTGTTTCTGGTGGAAATACTGGCGCCTTAATGGCTCTTTCAAAGTATTCGCTGCAAACCTTACCAGGGATTGATAGGCCTGCAATTGGAGGCTTAATGCCAACCAGAGACGGCTATAGTGTAATGTTAGATTTAGGGGCAAATATACATTGTGATGCTGAAAACCTATTTGAATTTACTATAATGGGAACTGCATTTGCAAAATCGGTTTTAGGAAAAGAACATCCTTCTGTTGGTTTACTTAATGTAGGTTCAGAAAAGAATAAAGGACATGATGTTTTGCGTGGTACAGTTGCACTAATTGAAGAAAGTGGCTTGAACATCAATTACCATGGTTATATTGAGGGTAATGACCTACTAACTGGCATGGTAGATGTTATAGTAACTGACGGATTTACTGGAAATGTTGCACTCAAAACAGTTGAAGGAACAGCAAAATTTTTCAGCCATAAGTTAAAAGATGGCATGAAGAAATCACCTTTAGGCCTACTAGGAATGGGAATTGCAGCGCCAGCTCTTCTAAAAGTTAAAAAGAAAACTGATCCCAGAATGTATAATGGTGCAATGTTCCTTGGCTTAAATGGCATAGTAGTTAAAAGCCATGGCGGCTCAGACCATATTGGCTTCAAAAGTGCTATTGAGGTCTCTTACAAGCTTGCAAAAAATAAAATCAACGATCATATCGTTACGGAAATGATCTCATATGGTCAAGTACCTATGGATGATGTTATTGACATTGAAGATAGTATTAGCTTAGATTAATTTGCTAACTTTTGTGTTTTAGCGAAAACTTAAATAATCATATAAATATTATGAGCAGAAACATAATTATTGGTACAGGATCGTACCTACCTGAAAAAATTATTACTAATACAGATCTGGAAAAAATGGTTGATACTAACGACCAATGGATCGTGGATAGAACAGGGATAAAGCAACGACATATCGCAGCAGATAACGAACTTACATCGGACCTCGCAGTTAACGCGGCTAAAAATGCAATTAGTAATGCTGGAATATCAGCAGGTGATATTGACTTAATAATTGTTGCAACTACTACCCCCGATAGCACATTCCCCTCGACAGCAGTATGTGTACAAGGAAAGTTAGGCATTAAAACCTCCACTGCATTTGATGTTCAGGCAGTTTGCTCAGGCTTCATTTTTGCGATGACCACAGCAGATAGTTTAATGAAATCAGGCAACTTTAAAAAGGCTTTAGTTATAGGTGCAGAAACTATCTCAAGAATAGTTGACTGGACAGATAGATCAACCTGCATATTGTTCGGCGATGGTGCTGGAGCGGTTATATTAGAATCAAAAGAAAATGAACAGACCAGAGGAATTCTATCATCTTGCATATATAGTGACGGAAATTCGAGCGAAATTCTAAAAACAGATGGAGGAACAAGCTTCAACCAAAAATCTGGCTTTATAAAAATGGAAGGACAAGAAGTCTTTAAACATGCAGTAAAAAAACTAGCTAGCTCAACAGTTGAGGCCCTAGAAAAAGCAAATATTAAAAATAGTGAAATTGATTGGGTTATTCCCCACCAAGCAAACCAACGAATTTTAGATGCAGTAATAAAAAAATTAAAAGTTAGTGGTGACAAATTAATTTCAACTGTTTCTGACCATGCGAACACTTCCGCCGCTTCAATCCCACTAGCTTTAGACTGCGCTATAAGGTCGGGTAAAATTAAAGAGGGTGATTGCATTTCTATGCAAGCAATTGGTGGCGGTCTTGCATGGGGAAGTATTATACTTAAGTATTAGCTCCAGTAGCCATCAACCCAACAAATATTTCTTCTAAAATGTTTAATACAAAAATAATAAATGGAATGTCTGAAATCATTAATGATTTTGACTATTTCATAATTGATTTATGGGGCGTATTGCATGATGGCACAAAACCTTATCCCAATTCCTTAGAGGCAATGAAGTTTTTAAAAAAGAATAATAAGAAAGTCATTTTACTTTCCAACGCGCCAAGGCGAGCTAAAAAAGTAAAAGATAAGCTCGATGATTTGGGCTTTAACAAAGATTTGTATGACTATATCTTAACATCTGGCGAAGTAACTTATAAATTTGCAAAAAACGAAATTATAGGAAAAAATTACTTCTATATTGGCCCTGATAAAGATAAAGATTTACTAGAAGGCATTGATAAAAATGAAGTTACAAAAGCGGAAGCAGCTGATTTTGCTATAGCAACTGGATTTGAAGGCTTTGGGTCTTTATTCTCAGAGAAGCAATCTCAACTAGATGAATGCTTAGAGGCTGGAATAACTTTGCTATGCGCCAACCCCGATTTAAAAGTAATTAATCAGGCAGGTGAAGTACAAATATGTGCTGGCTTAATGGCTAGATATTACGAAGAAAATGGTGGAAAAGTTGAGTATTTCGGTAAACCTTACCCTAGATCATATCAAGAGTGTTTTTATTTTTTTGGTGAACAAGCTGACAAAATAAAAATCTGTTGTATAGGCGATTCTTTCCACACTGACATTGAAGGGGGAAACAGGTTTGGAGGAAAAACCCTTTTAGTTGCAGGAGGGATATATAAAGATGATATTTTTGATGACAGCAATGAAATTAATTTAGATAATGTTTTGAAATTAGAGGAAAATAAATATCAGAAACCAAACTTTATAATTTCAGACTTTAAGGTATAGTTACAGGATTAGCGCAAAATGCCAATTAGATTTAACGGTTCAGATTCAAAAATTATACCAGCTACCCAGTTTTTTCATGAGTGGGTTAACCGAATGAACAATGAAGGCATTGACACAACAGATGTAAGCCGAGGAAAGCCATCATTTCCAAAAGACCAAGATGCCTATAATGAAATAAGAGATTTTTTTAAAAATATTGGCGATATATTCCCATATGGCACGAATTGTACTGGTGAAAGAAAATATAAAGATAGAGTCGTTCAAGGTTTCAGAACTGAATATGGAATAGATTTTAGCCACAAAAATATTGTTTTTACACAAGGCGGACAATTTGGCTTAACTGCAGTTTTCTATGCGATTGAAAAACTCCTTCCTAATAGCAAAATTATTTCACCAAAACCTTGGTATTTAAACCATAACGACATTTCTGCAATGTTCAGCGGTGGAAATTTTAATTCCATGCCAGGTAAGAGCAAATTTATAGGGTTGGATGTATTTGGAAACCCTAAAGATAAGGGTAGGATAACCGCCAAGAGCCTTTCCAACAGTATTGCAGAGGCCAAAAAAAATAATGATAGAATAGGAGCTTTCCTTTTTTGCAATCCTGTTAACCCTACTGGAATGGTAACAAGGAAAAATGAATGGAAAAAGATCGCAAAAGTGTTAGATGGTGAAAAAGATGCATTCATTTTAATTGATGAAGCATTTGCAGAGGTTATTTTTGATTGTGACTTTGAACATTCTCTACTTCACGCTGATAAAAATTTAAAGGATAGAATTATATTATTCCGTTCTGGCACAAAAGCCCTTGGCTTTCCAGGTGAGCGGCTTGCAGTAATGTATGTTCCTGATAGCATTTTACAAATTGTAACTTCTTTCCAAGGTCGTTTAATGGGCAACCCGACCCTATCCTCTCAGGCTGGTATTTCCAAAGCCTTTGAAACCATGACAAAAGAAAAGAAAACTCAGATATCTAAATATTACGAATGTAATATGGAATTTGTATACAAAGAAATGCAAAATTTAGACGTTGCTAATTGTATTTTTAAACCCGAAGGAGGGTTTTATGCCCTCTATGATTTTAGCAAGTTTAGGGGACTAAAGCTTTCGCCTGAGGCAAAAGAAATTGCTGCAACTGGTAGTGACGTAATTAGCAATGATTATGAATTGGCAATTGCAATGATGTTAGGGCTAAATGGCAACAAAGATGATTCAATTGTTACCATTCCTGCAGCTGGCTTTGGCATGAATGGAGATGATATGATATTACGAATTAGCTTCAGTAGTGAAATGGAGAATTTAGAAAAAATGATAGAAAAGCTATCAAGGCTAAAAAACCTGATATCCTAGTATAAATCCCAGAAATACTGAATTATAAACCACCCCCAGCTGAAAAATACGAAGGATATAAGCCACCTTATAGACTCAAAAATAGAGGGTATATAAAACACTTTTTTAATATATCTAATAGTTAGCCAAAATGCCAAAAGATAAGGTAAAATCTCATATATTAAAAATTCAGAGTAAGGGCGGTTTTGAATATATAAACGCTCTTGATCAATATCCATAAACCAAACTGTAAAATCTACCAGATAGGTAAAAATATAATGCGAAACTATGAATATAGTTCCTGCAAATGTTAGTTTTTTTAAAATATTTCCCATAGTTAATTAACGCGAGATAAAAGTTAAATACTATTGAATAATAGAGCTTAACTTACTTTCAAACTCAAGTAGTTTCTTCTTTCTCTCAATGCCAAATGCGAAACCCGTGAGTGCACCGTTGCTTCCAATCACACGATGACATGGAATTAAAAATGGAAAAGGGTTTTTGTTACACGCCCTACCAACCGCCCTACTCGCCTTAGGGCTTCCAATTGCTACTGCAATCTGCTTGTAAGTTCTTGTCTCCCCAAACGGGATTTTTGATATCTCGTCCAAAACTTTAGCTTGAAATGATGTGAGGGAAGTTTTCATAGTTCCACCTCTTTATAATCAAATATTTTGTCTTCTAGTTTAAGACGAGATAATGGTATTAACTTTTTATTACATAAAGTTTTCATCTTTAATAAGTTTGCCTCTTTAAAGTTCACACCTAATATAATTTTAGTAACTTTATGACCTGAAAATAGTTTTCCCTCATTAATTTCATTAACAAATTCATATTCGCTAAATTCTTCTTTTATAAATAAATCATATGGTTTCATGTCATCATTTACCATGTCAAATAAATACAAAATTCTCCATTCTTTTTCGTATTCCCAATGACTATTCTTAATTATAAACTGATTAATAAAGTCCTGACCTTGAAAAAATTTATCTCTATTTTTAATTTTAACAAATGGAAATTCTGGCCTTAATTCACTGTAAATTACTTTATGTAGAATTTTATTCGTTTCAGGCAGCTCAATTTCCACACATATACCAGAGTGATTATGAGCATAATGTGACCACATCAAAGTGCTTTTAAAATCTTCGGATAAACAGCATATAAATGAGTTATTTCTAAAAGTTTTATAAGTTTCATTGTATAATTTTAAAAGACTTCTGTGATTAACTTTTTTATTAATATTTTTTTTAGCCTTAATCTTATCAAGCTTATTCCAGTCTGGACCAATATTACTTTTTAATAAAAACCTTCTATAATCCCTTAGGTCTTTGCTAGTTAGGTTTGGAAAACTTGGATTTAAATCAAACGGGTCGTTAAATAAGCTAGCTCTGGAATACAGAAGCTCTCCTTTAGAAATAACTTTATAAATAATACTACTATCATAAGGTAAGTATTTATATAACTTCATACAGTTATTTTAACCATCCTACATATGAATCACATCACCGAGGGCATCTAGCACTGATTCATGCATCATTTCTGAAAGGGTTGGGTGCGGGAAGATGGTATGAATAAAGTCCTCTTCAACTGCCTCCATTGATTTACCAAGAACGAAACCTTGAATCATCTCAGTTACTTCAGCACCAATCATATGCGCGCCAATAAGCTCACCAGTTGACTTATCAAAAATGGTTTTCACCATACCCTCAGTTTCACCAAGTGCTATTGCTTTACCATTTGCTTGGAAAGGGAACTTACCAACTTTGATGTCATATCCAGCCTCTTTTGCAGCGGCTTCAGTTAACCCAACTGATGCCACTTGCGGGTGGCAATATGTACAGCCTGGGATATTTGTGCGGATAATTGGTTTAACATGGCCATCAAATTTTCCATCAGCTTTAGCAATTGCCTCAACGCATGTAACGCCTTCATGTGAAGCTTTATGAGCAAGCCAAGGTGCTGAAACAACGTCACCAATTGCGTATACGCCTTCTTCATCAGTACGAAGATATTCATCTACTTGAATTTGGTTTTTTTCAACTTTAACATTAGTACCTTCTAATCCTAAATTTTCAGTATTTCCAATAACACCAACCGCTAAAATTACACGATCAACTTTTATGTTTTCAGTTTTGCCATCTTCAGATTTAACAACAGCAGTAACGTCATTCTTACCCTTCTTAAGCTCCTGAACAATAGCTTTAGTTTTGATTGTCATACCCTGAGACTCAAAAGATTTTTGTGCTATTTTTGAAATTTCAGCATCTTCAACAGGCATAACTCTATCTTGAACTTCAACCACAGTAACATCTGCACCCATAGTGTTATAGAAACTTGCGAACTCTATACCAATTGCACCACTTCCCACTACTAAAACTGATTTTGGCATTTCATCTGGCGTCATCGCCTTGCGGTAAGACCAAATAACTTTTTCATCATGCTCAAGGTTAGGTAAAGTTCTAGCACGTGCACCAGTTGCAAAAATTATATGCCTTGCCTCAATATCTACAACTTTAGCAGAATCACGATCGCCATTTTCACGGACAGAAACTGCATTTTTACCGTTTAACTTTCCGTAACCATCAATTACTTCAATTTTATTTTTCTTCATAAGGTGACCAATACCACCAACAAGTTGAGTGGAAACACCACGCGAACGCTCAATAACCTTTTTAAAGTCAAATTTGATATTATCAGCAGACAAACCGAATTCGTCAGCATTTTTCATTAAGTTATAAACTTCTGCTGTACGAAGGAGTGCTTTAGTTGGAATACAACCCCAATTTAGGCATATACCACCAAGATGCGCTTTTTCAACTAAGCCAACTTTGTAACCAAGTTGAGCCGCCCTTATTGCAGCAACGTAACCACCAGGGCCACCACCTATTACGCAAATATCAAATTTTTTCTTATCAGACATAAGTAACACTCATTAAATTTATTAAGTGCTACTTATATAGACTATTTTTCGGTAATCTTAAAGTGATAAGTTCTAGAACTTTTTATATATGAACAGCCTATATGAAGCCCTTGGAGAATCATCACCCATACCAAATAAAATACCAGTTTGATATGTTAAATCCTCAGTTATATTACCCTTAATGACTGGGCCAATTTCATGATCTTGATCCCATTCATCATCAACATTTCTAAGATTTTTAAAATCGTTAAACATTTCGATACCAGCTTGTATCGGTTTATCCAAACCAATATCAAACTCTTTAGTTGCTTGCCACCTAGCCTCAAACTGTAAACCAGATATTGCTTTTGGTCCAACTTCATTTTCAAAAATAGCATTACTAGTAAGTTTATAGCCTTCTTCAGTTTTATATGAATTCATGAACCTAATTTCAATTTCATCAGCTCCTTTATCATTATCATCTAAATCATATGAAAATCTAACAGCAGCATCAACGCCGGCATCTTCATTTTCTAGATATTGGTAATTTAGCCTAAAAGAAGTATTCTCATGCTCATAGCTATCATTAGGTTTATTCAATTGGTTAGCTACTAACTCAATACCTATAGATTCGGTTATACCGTATGCTATTCCATACCTTGTGTATAAACGGTTATCTTCAGATTTATTATTATCCTCAGCAAAGGCTGTACGAGCTACTATTTTGCCCTCGCCCTTTTTTACATCCGCTCCTGAAACGCTAGAAACACTCGCTAATGAAGATGTTGAAACCAGCATTGTAAGTATGGTTAATCCTGTGATATATTTTTTCATGTGTTTTTAGCCTTAATTTATGTTATTTTTAAATATGAGCATTGATAACAAAAAAATTTCAACAATAAAAGAGCAGTTATCTAAATCTGGATTAATTGAAGAAATTGCCAGCTCTGGAAGGCTACAAGATTTTTTACATAATATTAAGGATAACCCAGAGTTTGCGAAGGTTTTCGTTGAGTTTTACCAAGAATATATCGAACATCATAAAAGGAAACTTTTACAATCTGCTGATGGAGAGATTGATCAAGTCTTTAACGGTCATTTAAATGTATTAAAACAAGTTCTTAGCCCTATTGAATATGGAAATATTTATATGAAATATCAACAGGAGGAACAAAAATTTGCAGTTGATAACCTCCTAAGAAACCAAAACCATTTTCAAAATTTAATTTCTGAAGAACAAGATAAAATTGCAGAAATAATTAATTCTAGCCCCGAATATGCAAAAACGCCCAAATTTCTGGAGACAATAGAAAATAATATTGAAGTAATAGGCTTAATTCAAAAATATGAAATGAGTATACACGCTGCCGAGCCACCAAAAAGTGGTAAGCGCACATTTAATGTTAAATGGGATAAATATAAAAAGAAAAGAGATCTAATTTTGATGATTGCTCTACTTGAAGAAGAGATGGACTCCGAAAGGCTAGATGCAATGCATGAAATGCTAGCAATGAAGAAGCAGATTACTGTTAGTGTAGGCGGAGTAACTAAGGCAGTATTTGAAAATTTTGATGAAATTGTAAGAACGGGCGGGGTGACAAAAAGTTTTTCACAAATATCCTCAGAATGGTCAAAATTGAAAACGAAAGATGATAGCAACAGAACCCCACCAACTGACATAACATATGCAGAAGTTTTAATTGCAAATGTAGTTAGTGGCAAGAATATGGGGTTTTAATATGAGTTTTGTAAACCAAATAAGGTCAGCGAAAAATAACGTATTTGACCTAAGGGTTAAGCTTACTAACGGAGAAACTTGCTTTTATTTTATTAAAGTTTACCCAGATAGAAAAAACCTTTTCCTTATGCTTTTGAATAAAGGAAATAGTGTCAACTTAGCAAAGTATGGTGAAATACTAGCATCAGGTTATGGAAGTCCTTCAAAAGATATTCTTAATAAAATGAAGGATAAATATAATTTATTTTATTAGGTTTTTATTTCAGCATCTGGCCAAATTTCTAAAATTTCTTCTAACTGAGCCTGTTCACTAAACTCTTCCCAAATTATTCCATTCAAGTCTTTTGCTTCTGAAAAACCTGAGTAATTAACCTTTTCAAAACCAGTATGACGAAAACCAACTTCATTGCATTTTCTAATAGATAAGTTAAGAATTTCAGTCTTCCATAAGGCATATTCACTTTTAACATATACTTTTGGTTTTTCACCGAGTTTTACGTTATATTCAAACACAGACTCTTCAATATCTTTAACTCCAAAGGCTAAATGAATTCTTTTAACAGACACTTAAACCAATAACCCAGCAGGATTTTCAATGAATTTCTTGAATGCTTGTAGGAATGTTGCACCGACAGCTCCATCAACTGACCTATGATCTACGGAGAGAGTAGTTGTCATAACATTTGCAATAGCTAACTGGCCATTTTTAACAATAGCGCGCTGCTCACCAGCTCCAACTGCAAGAATGCAACTTTGTGGTGGGTTTATGATAGCTGAGAAATCCTTAACTCCAAACATACCTAGGTTAGAGATTGAGAAACCGCCACCTTGAAATTGCTCAGGCTTTAATGCATTTTTACGCGCAAGTGATGCAAGCTCCTTAACTTCCGAGCTAATTTGCGTAATTGATTTTTGATCAGCATTGAAAACTATTGGTGTAATTAAACCTCCATCAGTTGCAACCGCAACAGATACATCCACGTTAGTATAACGCACAATGGCATCATCATACCAACTTGCATTCGCTTCTGGAACCTCTTTCAAACCAAGCGCGACAGCTTTTATAACTAAATCATTAACTGAAACTTTATAAGCTGGCTTGCCTTCAGAATTTTTTGGAGCAAGCTCATTAACTTGACGGCGAGTTTCAAGTAAATTATCAATGTTACAGTCAACTGTTAAATAAAAATGTGGAACTTGCTGTTTTGATTCCAAAAGTCTTCTTGCTATAACTTGGCGAATATTTGAATTTTCATGATGGGTAAATTCAGAGTTATCACGCTTAATAATTGAGCCATTTCCACCAGTAGCAACGAAATCCTCAACATCATTTTTTGTTATCCTACCCTTGGGACCTGAACCTTTAATAGCTGACAAATCAATTCCGTAATTGTCAGCTAAATTTCTAGCAACTGGACTAACTTTAATATCTTTATTTTCTCCACTCGAACTAATAGTTGTTGCCCTATTAGAACTGCTTACAGAAGAGACTGAAGGAGCTTGGGTTGGAGCTATTTTAGGTGCTGGTGCAGAACTTGTCCTTGGAGTTGAACTTTCAACTTCTTTACCCTTACTTTCCCCTGCTTCATCATCAGACTTTTCTTCATCAGAATCTTTGCTAACTTCTTTTGGAAGCTCATAACTATCAATTGCAGACTTATCCTCACCATCCTCAAGTAAAAGTGCGATAACTGCATTTACTTTAACTCCGTTTGTACCTTCCGGAACAATAATTTTGCCGATCACGCCCTCATCAACAGCTTCAACCTCCATAGTCGCTTTATCAGTCTCAATCTCGGCGATTACTTCACCCGCAGAAACCGTGTCACCCTCTTTCTTATTCCATTTTGCTAAATTTCCTTCTTCCATTGTTGGAGAAAGTGCAGGCATTGTTACTTCTATTGGCATGATGAATATATAATATTTATGTTTAATTTATCCCAGATAAAATAATTAATTTACTAACCAATTACAAGGGATAAGTGATTTTCTGAGCCCGTTAATGTTTTGTTAGGGTTTGTGTGTTAATATTTAGGTATATTAAAAAAATGTTTTAGGCTAGCCCTTATCGCCACTTCTATTTGCAACAAATTGATCTATAGCCTTATATGTATAATTTTTAAATTTTAGTGGCTTACTTATATTGCTGAGCTCAACCTGCTCCATACCAATACCATTAATTTGAACAGTTCCCTTACCAAAAATTCTATCCACCATTGACTGCTTAACTTTTACACCTTCAATATTTTGAAGTGGGATTTCAGTTTCATCAACTTTTATAAAGCCTTTTTTGTGAATCACACGTTTATTAGTTAGCGCCATTTCAGTTGAAATTCTAGTAAGAAATTTGTTTATCAAAGATATAACTCCAATAAAAATAAGTAGAATAGAAAGTAGAAATGTTCTTATTTCATTAAGCTCCATTAAATTTTCTTTAACGCCCTCTGGCAAAGCTCCTCCAACCTCAGAAGATACCTTCCCCATACTTTTAACAAATTTATTTTGGTTTTGCCCGTATTCATCTTTTTTTTCTGATATTGTATCTGAAATTGAATCCGTATAACTTTTAACTGTTTCGTTTTCGGATATTACATCAATAAAGAACAAAGTTAATCCTGCAAATATCAAAATTATTGGAAACAAAAATATAAAGTTAGTTAATGCAGAAGCATATAATATACGTTCGTTAGGAATTAGTGATTTTCTGGTATATGATGTAATTGCCATTATTTAATATCTCTGTGATAATTTTTTATTATATTAATGATTTTTTCCCTATTCTTTTTGGCATCGTGAACATAAGGTATTTCAATCAAAATTTCTTTATTTTTATCGATAAATTGTAGCTTGCCTACAAAAACTAATTTGAATAATAGGTTTGATTTAATATTAATTTTTTTAACTTCAGCCAAAGAAGCTTCAATATATTTTGCACCAAAAGAACCCTTTGTAACTATCACCCTTAAATTTGTAATAGCCCTAATATTTTTTGAAGAAACCCTTGTTTTATAAAACCCTGAAATGCCTGCTAATATAAAAATAATTCCAAAAAAATACTCTTTAGCAGTTGATAGGTATAAATGTAAATTTTGACCTATCTTAGGGTCTATTTTTGAATAATCAATTGGTAACTCAACTGATAATAAAATGCCAATAAGTAACAATATAAAAGGGGAAACATACGCAACTGGATGCTGCTCCATAGCAAAAGCCACAGACTCTCGAGGTAGTAATATTTCTTTTATTTTTTCTGATTTAGATCTCATCTGTAAACCTAGTTTTGTAAAATTTTATTTATTGCTAGCTTAAGTGATTTATCAATCTTAGGGAATTTGATTCCAAAAACAGAATGCAATTTATGCACACTTAACCTAGAGTTAAGTGGCCTTTTTGCCTTGGTTGGATATTCAGATGATTCAATCATCTTTATTCTTTTAATTTTTAAAAAAACTTTTTGTTTTTCTAACTCATTTTTTATTTTGATTCCAAAATCATACCAAGATATTTGCTCGGATGGGGCCACATGGTATATACCTGAAGGAATTTCATTAAAATTTATAAGCTTTTCTATTATTTGTTTTGTAGCTTCTGCAATATCACTAGCGTAAGTTGGCGAACCAACTTGGTCTGACACTATTGAAACCTCATCACGTTCCTGAAAAAGCTTAATCATAGTTTTAACAAAATTATTACCAGAATTGTTATACACCCAAGAAGTGCGTAAGATGATATATTCACAACCAGATTTTTCTATCGCCTTGTCACCAGCGAGTTTTGATTTACCGTATTTTGAAAGGGGCTTCAATTTAGAAATATCATTTTCTATAAAAGAGTTTTCACCATCACCACTATAAACATAGTCTGTTGAATAATGGATTAAAGTAACTAAATTTTCCGCACAATAATTAGCTATCTCTACAACTGATTCATTGTTGATGTTATTACATAACTTATCTTCATCTTCCGCCATATCAACTTTTGTGTAGGCTGCGGAATTTATAATTAAATCTGGTTTTTTGTCTAGTTTAGATAAAAACTCTTTTAGATTTTCAGGACTGGAGAAATCAACATATTTTGAATTTGGCGTTTGCAGAACATATTGACCTTGAAGCTTGTCAACTAAATTGGAGCCAATCTGTCCACTTGCACCAAAAATTAAAATATTCTTTATATTTTTACCCAAACTAAAATCCAACTAGATTATTGAACTGAGATATTTGTGATAGTCAGATGAAGGGCTATATTGTGCAATAGCATTTTTAAGCCCCCTTTTATCTATAAAACCTTTTTTGTACGCAATCTCTTCAATACAAGCAATTTTGATACCTTGACGTTTTTCAATTGTGCGAACAAAATTTGCGGAATCAATTAATGAATCTGGCGTACCAGCATCTAACCAAGCAAAACCCCTTCCCACTTTAATTACATTTAAAACACCCTGCTCCATATAAGCTTTATTTACATCTGTGATTTCAAGCTCACCTCGAGCAGAAGGTTTTAAATTTTTTGCAATTTCAACAACTTTTGAATCATAAAAATACAAACCAGTTACAGCCCAGTTAGACTTTGGCTTCTTCGGCTTTTCCTCAATTGAAATTGCCGTTTTTTGGTCTTCTGCAAGCTCTACAACGCCGTATCTTTCAGGGTCTGAAACACGATAAGCGAGGACATGGGCGCCAGATTTTAATAGTGATGCAGCTTCAAAACCAGAGCCCTCAAAGTTATCATATATACCCGAACCATAAAAAATATTATCACCCAAAATTAGGCAAACAGGTTGGTTATCTATAAATTTTTCACCTATTGTAAATGCTTGCGCGATACCTTTAGGTTCGTCCTGAACTTTATATGAAAGCTTTAAACCTAAATGCTTACCTGTACCAAGTAATTCCTCAATAATTGGTAAATCGCGAGGAGTTGAAATAATTAAAATTTCCTGAATACCAAAACTCATCAACACAGAAAGTGGGTAATGTATCATTGGCTTATCATAAACTGGTAAAATTTGCTTACTTACAGCATTTGTCATTGGTTGAAGGCGCGTTCCGTTGCCACCTGCTAGTACTATCCCTTTCATAATATAATTATTTCAAGTTTCATTTATTTAGTTTTATTCAAAAATAATGCTTTTTCTTAATTTTAAAAAAACCTAGTTAAGTTATAAATATTTAGTTAAAAGAATGCTAGTAAATTGAAATATAAAAAGATGAAAAAGTTTTTAGTTACAGGCGGGTATGGTTTTATAGGTAGTTGTTTTGTTTTAAAACAACTTGAGGCTGGAAATATAATAATCAATATTGATAAGCTAACTTATGCAGCTGATAGGAAAAACTTAAGTGCAGTTGAAAATAATTCCAATTATTCTTTTGAGCATGGTGACATTGCTGATGCCGATTTTGTTACCAAAGTTTTTGCAAAATATGAGTTTGATTATATTGTAAATTTTGCCGCAGAAAGCCACGTTGACAACTCAATTGAAAGCCCAGGTGAATTTGTTCAAACAAACATTATAGGTACTTTTAACTTACTTCAAAATGCATTGAATTATTGGCAGAACAATAATGGCAATTTAATGTTCCTTCATGTATCAACAGACGAAGTTTTTGGCAGTTTGGAACTTGGTGAAGACAGCTTCACGGAAGAAACTAGATATGACCCTAGCTCACCTTATTCCTCGTCAAAAGCTGCAAGCGACCATCTAGTTAGAGCATGGAACAGGACATATGGGTTACCGACAATTATAACAAACTGTTCAAATAATTACGGCCCGAGACAACATACGGAAAAACTTATCCCTACAATTGTTAGATGCTGCATGGAAGAAAAACCTATTCCTATATATGGTGGCGGTGAAAATATTCGTGATTGGATTTTTGTTAATGATCATTGTGATGGAATTTCCAAAGCATTAGAAGCTGGCAAAGCTGGTGAAACATATTGTTTTGGAGGAATGAGCGAGCGCACAAACAACCAAGTTGCAAATGCAATTTGTGAAGCTTTAGACAAAATAAAACCTAAGCCAAACGGCGGAAGCTATAAGGATTTAATTACTTATGTTGAAGATAGAAAAGGTCATGATTTCCGCTATGCTATTAATAATGATAAGGCTTCAAGAGAGCTAGGCTTCAAGCCTAGTGGTAATTTTGAAGAGCATATTATTAAAACAATAAATTTTTATATTTCATAGGAAATTAATTTAGTGAAAATTATTGATACAGATTTTGAAGGCCTAAAAGTTGTTGAGTTAGATATCTTTTCTGACGAACGCGGTTTTTTCTGTGAAAGCTATAATATAGAAAAATTTAAAGAGCTTGGCATTAGCAATAATTTTATTCAAGATAATCACTCTAAATCTGCACCAAATGTTATAAGGGGTCTGCACTACCAAAAAAAGCCAGACCAAGCGAAACTGGTGGGCTGTATAAGTGGAGAAATTTTTGACGTTGCCGTTGATATAAGACCTTCATCAAAAACTTTTGGCAAATATTTTGGCATTAACTTAAGTGGAGATAACGGTAAACTTCTTATGATTCCCGCAGGTTTCGCACATGGCTTTTCAGTAATCGGCAAAAGTGACGCACATGTAATTTACAAAGTTGATGGCCTATATAGTAAACTTGGCGAAGGCGGAATAAAGTTTGATGACACTGATCTGGCAATTGATTGGAGGGTTAAAAACCCAATAATTTCTGATAGAGATAAGCAAATGAAATCTTTTACTGAATATAAAAATAACCCCGCATTTTAGAATTAGGATAAAATTATTATGAACATTAATGAAGAAATTCTTAGCGATAGCGAAAAGAGAATTAAAAAAATGCTATATCGCAGTTGGTATAGGGGGAATAAAGAAACTGATAAAATCCTAGGTGGTTTTGCAAAAAAATATATTTATGAGCTTAGTGAAAAAGAGCTGGATGAATTTGAAATTATTTTAGACCTTCAGGATGTAGATATTTATGACTGGTTAAGTGGCAAAAAACCTGAACCAGATGAGATGAAAGAAAATGGCGTTTTCCAAAGGCTTTATGATTTTAAGCCTTCCGTTGAAAATAGCGTTTAGCAGGATAACCCCTATCATAGTTTATTCCATAAACTCGGGGCATGACACAAATTGGTTTAGCGTAAAAACAAAAAAACCATCGAACACCCCACTAGGGAGGTGCGCGATGGTTTGGGATTTTTTGATTATAACCTCGTCATGCAAGAGATTTATAGATAGACCAGCTATCTAAATGCCTGTAGAGCTAGCTATTAGCTTCTGGTGGTTTACCTGGAATTAATGAGCCACCGATAACACGCGTGCAAGTATCAGCGGGAAGTAGCACCCACTCATTATAATCACCATCAGTTTTAGCAAGACCAGCACATGAATGTGAGCCATCTGCAGAACCACAATCATTTTTACCAGCCTTAACAATGCCATAGCATTTTTCTTTTTTGGCAGCCTGAGCATGCTCAGGGTTTACGCTAAAAGCACCAACCGCGATTAAACCAGCACTTAAAATTAATTTTTTAGATTTTGACATAAGTAACACTTTTTTATTTTATAAAATTAGGTTAGATATGAGACACAAAATAGTCAATATTTTTATGGATATAACCAGTTTATTAAACGCATCTGCAGCACTTGTGTTTGTGCTTTGCCTTATAGGTATTGTAGCATTCATCATAAAAAAGCTAAATCTTAAAATTGATTCAGCAAGTGAAAAGGAAGAAAATAAAATTAAAATTATTGAAACAAAGCGCATAGATTCCAAAAACAAGGTAGTTTTGCTTAATATTGATGGCAAAGATACTAGTGTATTAATTTCTAATGATGGAAATATTGAACTGAATAATACAGCTAAAATTTCAAAACCAAGAATTTTTAGTATAGCAATGCTGTGTAAAGA
>CAYGRX010000003.1:0-16424 GCA_964352365.1 uncultured Rickettsiales bacterium | reverse complement strand
CATTAAATGAAACTAAATTTTCACATATTAGCACTTATCTTAGTTGTAGTTACTGCAACTTTTGCACCAGAAATATCTTTTTCTCAAACTTTAAGCTTTGACTTAGCAGAAGATAACATCACAAGCGGAACGGCGGCTGGAAACATTTTCCGCATTATAGCAATTTTAACAGTTTTAAGTCTGGCTCCATCAATTTTGATGATGGTTACTAGCTTTACTAGAATAATTATTGTTCTTTCATTGCTTAGAAGTGCGATAGGTATTCAACAAACCCCCCCCAATATTGTTTTAATAAGTTTAGCTCTATTTCTAACCCTTTTCATTATGCAGCCAGTGTTTGAGAGATCCTATGAAGAAGGACTTGTTCCATTAATGGCTGAAGAGCTTGATGAAGTTGAAGCGGTGAAGAAAATGGCACAACCTTTTCATGACTTTATGATGATTCATGTAAGGTCAGAAGATTTAAACCTGTTTATATCCCTTTCTGAAGGAGAGAATGATGAACAGGCTTCCGCTAATTCAGGTAATATAGTTGATGATGTGCCATATAAAGCACTAATACCTGCCTTTATGATCAGTGAACTACGTAGGGCTTTTGAAATTGGCTTCTTAATATTCATACCTTTTCTTATAATAGATATGGTTGTTGCTTCCACATTGATGAGTATGGGTATGATGATGTTACCTCCTGTTTTAATATCATTGCCCTTTAAAATTATATTCTTTGTTCTTATTGATGGCTGGGCAATGCTTAGTGAAAGTTTGGTTAAAAGCTTCCTATAAATTTACGAATTAAATTCAACTAATGGCTGATAAGAAAAAAGTTTCAAAAGGTGCTATTATTCTCTCTTCCGATTTAGCGGAAAAGTTTGATATATCTTTTGGTGCCGAAGTTCCTGAATTCTCGACTGAATTTGCTACAGCATTCCAAGCTAGAAGTAAAGTTGGGTCAGGGGAATATTATGCATTAGTTTTCAAAAACAGCTTCTCTGCTGACCTAGATAAAATGAGTGCGTTAAGGGAGATAAAAGATCCATTAATTCAATCTTTACATGACTTTGGAAAAGTAAGTATTTCACAGAATTCTCAGAATCTATGTGCAATAATGGAGAAGCCACAAGGGGTTAAGCTTAGCCAAATTTTAGCACAGCGCCAAGGTGGGCTAGAGGAAACGTTAATTTTTTCACATATATTAGAGCAATTAACCACTTCCATCCTAACTCTTCATAATTCTAATATTATGCATGGCAAAATTAACCCTGATAATATCTTCTTTAATACCAAAAATGGCTCTGTTAAGCTTGGCGAATGTATTTCAACTTACCCAGGCTTTGACCAGTATACTTCTTTTGAAACTTATGAGCGCATGGTTTGCCACAAAGCAGGAAAAAGTATTTATGAATTTGAAGCTGATTACTACGCTTTAGGAGTAACACTTTGTAGCCTGATGGTAGGTGAACATATTTTTAAAGGTATACCTGATGACATAGTTAAGCGGATAAAGTTTGAAAGTGGTTCTTTTGATGGTATTTATAGTATGGCCTCAAGCAAAACTGAACTTAAAGTTAGCCCTAGAAATGAAACTCTAATTAAAGGTCTACTACATGATAGAGGGGCTGATAGATGGGGAGCATTACAGCTAAATAAGTGGAAAAAACGTGAGATTTCAAGCTCTTCAAACTCAAGAGTTCATAGGCAATCATCTTCAGCATTTAAATTTGAAGATGTTGAGTATTTCAGCCAAAAATATTTAGCTTTTGTAATTGCTGAGAATTGGTCTGTGGCAAAAAAAAATATCAAGATGTCTGAGTTAAGTAGGTGGATGGCGTTTTCCTCAAGACTGAGTGATATTGAAACCAAGCTTTATAACATGACCAATATTGGCAGAGAGCAAATTGTTATTCCAGATGAGAAACTTGCTAGGATCTTGTGCTTAATGGATGAAGGTGGCCCCTTTAGATATAAAGATGCAACCTTTCACCCTCTAGGTCTTGGAAACTTAATGGCTTATCTGAATGTAAACCCTGATGAGAATTTAATTGAAAATATTATTACCGCGTTAGATTTTGGTTTAATAGAAAGTTGGATAGGAAGTCAATTTGAACCAAACAAATATAAACCTACATATTTGGGCTGGAACCCTGTGAAAATTAGATTTTATGCGAGAAAAAAGGAAATTGGTTTTGGGATTGAAAGAGTCTTATATGAAACAAATAAATACTTGCCTTGCCTAAGCCCTATATTGAGCGATCAATATTCAGTTGGCCTAAATGCTATTCTATATAATTTAGATAAAAAAAGACTAACTTATAATGAAGACAACCAAGTTGATAACCATATTTGCGCTGCAATATGTAAATATTTAGAAATTGAAGATAGTATCAAGGTTAAAAAGCTACAAGGTTTTGCTAGTGTCGCTAGGCTAAATGAAGTTAAATATTGCGCTTTAATGGCACTAGCACAGAAAAAAACTGACATGAGAAAACTCCCAAATTTGACGAAATGGATTAGGGGCGGGCTAGAATCTGTTGCCTCCCAACTTAGCAGTGTAAAAATTAAACAAAAGTTTAATGATTCTCTAGATCAGGTTGTTCCTGATGGAGATGTTAACAAAGTTTTTGATATTGTAACTGATTCAAAAATAGTTAGGAATGATAAATTCGGCTTCAAGCAAGCGAAACAACAATATAGGATATTAAATTTTGAAATTACAAAATTAAAGTCCCAAAGGAACATGGATCACCTTGCATACCGCCTAGGGCTTAGAATCTCAGTTATATTTTCATATTTAGTGTGCATAATTTCTGCCCTAGCTTTGGCTATTATGAACTTTTAGATTAATTTTATTTAATTTTTTCCCCTTTAAACACTTGAATAGTGTTTAATACTAGCTTATATATCGCCTCTACTCGTTGAATACCTTAAGGTTTTCGAGATTTAACAATAAATAATAATGGAGTGAATAAATGAGTATTAGACCATTACATGACAATATCTTAGTTAAAAGATTAGCTGCCGAAGAAAAATCTGCAGGTGGAATTATTATTCCTGGTAATTCACAGGAAAAACCTAACAAAGGTGAAGTTATCGCCGTTGGAACTGGTAAGAAATCAGACACAGGTGAAAAAATCACTCTAGATGTTCAAAAGGGCGATATTGTTCTTTTTAGCCAATATGGTGGAAATGAAGTTTCTATAAATGGTGAAGATTTGATCATCATGAGAGAAGATAGTGTTCTTGCTATTTTAGAAGGTGAAGCAGCTTCTTCAAAGGCCGCATAGCATGCTTGTCCCCAGTATTTTAATTACTGGTTATAATTCAAGACAAGTTAATAATTTTATAAAACATAAATAGGTAAAATATTATGGTTGGAAAACAAATTGAATATGGTGCTAAAGCACGTGAAAAATTTTTAAATGGCGTTGACAAACTTGCCAATGCTGTAAAAGTTACGCTTGGACCAAAAGGTAGAAACGTAGTTTTACAAAAATCATTCGGTGCACCAAGAATTACTAAGGATGGTGTAACTGTTGCAAAAGATATTGAACTTTCTGATAAGTTTGAAAATATGGGTGCACAAATGATTCGTGAAGTTGCTTCTAAAACTAATGACTTAGCTGGCGATGGCACAACAACTTCAACTGTTCTAGCGCAAGCTATTGCACATGAAGGTGCAAAGGCAGTTGCTGCTGGCCTTAACCCAATGGACATAAAACGTGGCATTGATGCCGCTGTAATAAAAGCGGTTGAAGCTATTAAAGCACAGGCGACTCCTGTAAAAAACAAAGAAGAAACTAAGCAAGTTGCTACTATTTCAGCTAATGGCGACACTGAAATTGGTGAAGCTCTTTCTACTGCATTTGAAAAAGTTGGCAACGAAGGTGTTATTACTGTAGAAGAAGGTAAATCTTTAGAACTTACACTTGATGTTGTTGAAGGTTTACAATTCGACAGGGGTTTCTTAAGCCCTTACTTTATTACTAATGGCGATAAAATGATTGCTGAGTTAGATGACGCTTTAATCTTAATCTTTGAGAAAAAAGTTTCAAACTTACAACAAATCTTACCTTTACTAGAAGCAGTTGCACAAACAAACAAGCCACTTGTTATCATAGCTGAAGATGTTGAGGGCGAAGCACTAGCTGCACTTGTAGTTAACAAGCTTCGTGGTGGTTTAAAAGTTGCCGCAGTTAAAGCTCCGGGTTTTGGTGATAGACGTAAAGCTATGCTTGAAGATATTGCAATTGTAACTGGCGGTAAAATTGTTAGTGAAGATTTAGGCGAAAAACTTGAAGATGTAACAATTGAAGATTTAGGTTCCGCAAAACGTATTACTATCACTAAAGAAGACACAACTATTGTTGATGGCGCTGGTGATAAAAAAGCAATTGAAGAACGCGCTAACCAAATCAGAAAAGAAATTGAAACTACAACTTCTGACTATGATAAGGAAAAACTACAAGAGCGTTTAGCTAAAATTGCTGGTGGAGTAGCTGTTCTTTCAGTTGGTGGTGCTAGTGAAGTTGAAGTTAAAGAGCGTCGTGATAGAGTTGACGATGCACTTAATGCAACTCGTGCTGCGATTGAAGAAGGTATTGTTCCAGGTGGTGGTACTGCACTGTTACGTGCCGCTCTAGCTCTTGAATCTTCTTTATTTGAATCTGAAAATGAAGCTCATCGTGCTGGTATCAACATCGTACGTAAGGCTCTTGAAGCTCCAATTCGCCAAATTGCGCAAAATGCTGGTGAAGATGGTGCAGTTATTGCTGGTAAAATTAAAGAATCTAAAAGCAAAACTGAAATCTTTGATGCTCAAAACCTTAAATATGTTGATGGCTTTAAAGCTGGTATTGTTGACCCTGCAAAAGTTGTTAGAACTGCATTGCAAGATGCTGCGTCAGTTGCTGGTTTAATTGTAACTCTTGAAGTTCTAATCGCTGACAAAGACGAAGAATCAGCAAATGGTGGCCATGCAGGTGGAATGCCTGATATGGGTGCTATGGGCGGAATGGGTGGCATGGGCTTCTAACATTCCCCATTTAATGCGTGGCTTCGTTGTTCTACAAAAAATAAAACTCATGTATTTTAAATACACTAGAATTTTACTTTTCTTGAGCACCTAACCACAAATTAAAGCGAAAACGCTAGCTATAAAACATAGCTGTCATTGCGAGGAGCTAATTTATTAGCGACGTAGCGATCTAAAACTATAAAGGCGGTGGATTTAGTTTCATCGCCTTTTTTCTTGCCTAAAATATCAAAAACATAAATATTATATTTATGAAATTATCAAAATTAATATATCAAAACATAGAAAATGACTTTGACATTGCTAAGCTATGCTTAGATTCTCGTAAATGCGTTGAGAATTCAGTTTTTTTTGCAATTAAGGGAACTCATCAAAATGGTGAGGATTATATTAGTGCGGCTATTAAAAATGGAGCAAGGGCAATTATTGCTGAAAATAACTTTGATTTACAAAAAGATATAGAGTTTATAAAAGTTGATAATATTCAAAAAACCTTGGCAGATTATTGCGAAAAAATATTCACAAAATTACCAAAAGCTCTAATTGCCGTAACTGGAACTAATGGCAAAACATCAACGGCTTGTTTCGTCGCTAAAATAGCTAATAATCTTGGGATTAAGTCAGCTTCAATAGGAACTTTGGGTATTTTGCTAAATGGCGATATCAATAATAATTTATACGATAGTGGTTTAACCACACCTGACATAATTACCTTATATGAAAATTTAGAGAAACTACATAATGAAGGCATTTCACTAGCTTGCATTGAGGCTTCAAGCCATGGACTTTCTCAGGGTAGATTGGGAAATTTAAAGTTCAAAATTGCAGGCTTTTTAAACTTAAGCCAAGACCACTTAGACTACCATAATACGATGAAGGAATATTTTGAAGCTAAGAAATTATTATTTAGAAATCACCTAGAAACCCCTTCATCAGGGATTTTTAACTCCGATATACCAGAATATAATGAGTTGTATTCTGAATTCAAAAATTCAAAATCTTTTGGTGAAAATTCTAAAGACTATAAAATAGAAAATATTTTACCTAGCAGAAATGGCTTAGGGTTTAAACTTAATGGCAAAACTATCAAAACAAAAGTTATTGGGAATTTCCAAGCATATAACATATCTTGCGCTATCGCAATGCTACATAGTATTGGTTATGATTTTGATAATATTATTGATGCCTGCCAGAACATCTCCGCTGTTCGTGGAAGAATGGAAATAATATCTATACCCAATAAAAAAGCTATTGCAGTTGTAGATTACGCACATACACCAGACGCCCTTCAAAAGGCTATTATCAGCCTTTTGAAGCATCTCAAGGGGAAGGTAGTTGTTGTTTTTGGCTGCGGTGGCGATAGGGATAAAGGTAAACGAAAATTAATGGCTGATGTTGCAACGAAGCATGCCAATATATCAATAGTAACTGATGATAATCCTAGAACGGAAAATGCTAATGACATACGTAAGGAAATAATGAAATATTGTGAAGGTGCAATTGAAATTGGCGACAGGAAAAAAGCAATTTTAAAAGGCTTGAACCTTTTAGAAGAAGGTGACGGATTATTGATTGCGGGAAAAGGCCATGAAGATTATCAAATTATTGGTACGAAAAAAATACATTTTGATGATAGAGAAGTTGTTAAAAACTATCTATCGGAAGAATAAAACTATGTGTCACACTGCATTCACTGTGCAGAAATTTTAGGTTTATATTGAACCACGCTACAAGTGCGTGGTGACAAATTAATTTATATCATTTATTTATATTTTTATGACCTTATGGAATGAAAAAGAAATTGCTCAAGCACTAAAAACAGAATTTGCTTTCAAATTTGAAGCTAAAAGAGTTGTTATAGACTCTCGCAAGGTTCAAAAAGGTGATTTATTTGTTGCTATTAAAGGTGAAAATTTTGATGGCAATGAATATGCTACAGAAGCTATTAAAAAAGGTGCCGTAGCAGCAATCATATCTGATGAAAAATACAAAACCGATAAGACCATTTTAGCTAAGGATGGACTTTTTGCCCTTGAACGTTTAGCATATACACGCAGAAAAAATTCAAATGCAAAAATTATTGGCGTAACTGGTAGCAATGGCAAAACCACTGTAAAGGAGCTTCTAGCTAAAATTTTTGAGGATTATTATTCAGTTCATAAAACTGAAGGAAATTTGAACAACCATATTGGCCTCCCCCTAACTTTGGCAAATATGCCCTCTAACACCAAAATAGCGATTTTAGAAATGGGAATGAGTGGTAGTGGAGAAATTTCTCATTTATCTAGAATTGCTCATCCAGATATTGGAATTATTACTAATATTGGGTTTGCTCATATTGAATTTTTTAAAAATCAGGAAGGAATAGCAAGGGCAAAAGCTGAGATTTTTGATTGGTTAAAAGTTGATGGCGTGGCTGTAATACCAATGGATAGTGAATTTTTTAACTTAGTTAAAGAAATCGCAGAAGGAAATGGCGTTACAAATATCTTAAGTTTTGGCAATAAAATAAATAACCCGATAAAAAAAGATAACGGTAAAATTTCTGCACATATTATTATGGAAAGATATGAAATTGATGAAGAAAAATGTAAACAATTTCATCTAAATAATATTTTAGTTGCACTAAGCGTAGCTGCAGAAGTTGGTGTTGATGTTGATGACGCAATTGAATCAATCAACCAAATGAATGTTTTTGAAGGGAGAGGGAGTAGTTTTAAACATAACAAAACTGGGGCGACTATAATTAATGACGCATATAACGCTAGTCCTGAAAGCATGAAAGCTGCACTTAACCTATTAAAGGAAACTGAATGCGAAGGTAATAAAATTGCAGTGTTAGGAGATATGCTTGAACTTGGGCATCACTCAGAGGACCTGCACAAAGAGCTTTTGGGATATATACAAGATTTTAAGTTAGTTTTTTTATTTGGTAAGAATATGAGATTATTATCGAGTAGCTTAAACGCAAAACATTTTGAATCCGTTGATGAAATTACAAATGCGCTAAAGTTACAACTAAAAAAAGGCGACTTAGCTTTAATCAAAGGATCAAATGGCAGTAAGATGTGGAAAATTGTTGATGATCTAAAAAATGATAATCAAAGTTAAATATGTTTAATTATTTTTTACCAGAGTTAGCAAATCAATTTCCCATTTTAAACGTATTTAACTACATAACGTTTAGAACTGGCGGAGCGATTTTAACCTCCCTTATAATTTGTTTTATTTTTGGTAATAAAATAATTAGTTGGCTAAAATCAATCTCTTTGGAAGGGCAACCAATACGTGAAGATGGTCCTGAATCTCATTTACTTACAAAAAAAGGAACCCCAACAATGGGTGGCTTGATGATTTTAGTATCAATGCTAATTTCATCATTACTGTGGGCTGACATAACAAATAAATTTGTTTGGATAACCCTGTTTGTAACAATTGGTTATGGCTTTTTGGGATTTATTGATGATTACGAAAAACTAACTAAACGTACGCATGCTGGAATAAGGGGTAAAACTAAATTATTTTGGCTAACAGTAATAGCACTTATCGCAATTTATTTTATTTCGGACAATTTACCCCAAGGTTCACAAACACATTTAGCCTTCCCATTTGTAAAAAATTACATGCTAGATTTATCTTATTTCTTTTTTGCATTTACGGTTGTGGTAATTATAGGTTCTTCAAATGCAGTAAATTTAACAGATGGTTTAGATGGCCTTGCTATTGTACCTGTGATGATTGCAGTTTGCTGTTTCGGGCTGATTGCATATTTGGTTGGCAACTCAAATTACAGTAGTTATTTGCAATTACAACCGGTTCCAAATGCTGGTGAATTAGCTATAGTATGTGGTGCTATTCTCGGTTCCGGCTTAGGATTTTTATGGTTCAATGCTCCACCTGCACAAGTGTTTATGGGCGATACTGGCTCATTAAGCCTAGGTGGTATGCTAGGAACTATGGCAGTGATAACTAAACATGAAATTGTGCTTTCCATAATAGGCGGCTTGTTTGTTATGGAAACTCTTTCAGTTATTATTCAAGTTACTTATTTTAAAAAAACTGGGAAAAGAATTTTTCTAATGGCTCCAATTCATCATCACTTTGAAAAGAAGGGCTGGAACGAATCAAAAGTAGTGATTAGATTCTGGATAATTGCTGTTATTTTTGCACTAATTGGCCTTTCCACACTTAAATTACGTTAGTTTAACTATTTAGCCTTCATAACAGTAAAAAAATATGATATTTTACACCTGAGATATTTGCTTTAATTAAGCTAAAGGGTGGAACCTATGACAGATAACAAAGACAAAAAAACTAAAGACATTCCAGATAATAAAAGGTTGGCGACCGAAAAAAATCCAACTATTGAAGCTGTAACTAATGGTTTATTTAGGCTTAGTAATGAGAAACAAGCCTTAGAAAAAATTGAGGCGTTAAAAGATAACTTCATTGTTTCTTCTAAATTACCTGCATCAAAAATTGACGGTGCCATAAAACTTTGGATTAGGGGCTATAAAATCACCGAGGAAGAAGAAAAAAATGGTTATCTAGGTAATTATGCTGAAATTAAACCATTAAAATTAGCAGATGGAAAATATACCATTGTAGCAGCTAAGCTTGATATTAAACTTAAATATCACCCTCAAAGAAAGCGCCCTAAGCAAAAGCATCCTGATTGGGGGCACCCATGTATGAGACTTATTAAAAAAGAGAATGTTTTCGAAACTATTGAAGATGCGCAGGCAGTTTTAGGCCAGCTTCATGAAGAGTTCCCTAACATTTCCATACCTGCGGTTAACAAGCTTTTTGTTATTATTTATAGTAAGGCTGAGAAGCCACCAGTTCAAAAATATATTTTAGAAATTGTACCTAATAAAGATGGTGGCGGTTTCTTAATTGAGCATAAAAAGAACAATTTTGATAAGAAAAAAGTTCCCGTTACCAATGATAAAAAAGAGAAAGGAGCTGCAAAAGCAGTTGGCTTGAACCCTGGAGATGATAATTTAGGCAAGGGCTATTTTGCATCAATGGTATCATTAAAAAGAAATAAAAAAGCTCAAATTGATGTGTTGCGCAAGAAAAAGCGTGATGAAGGTAGTGAACCAGAGCCAGAAGAAGAAAATCCTGAAGAATAAAATGGCAATTCTACATATTTTGGCAAATACGCTTGAAATTTTTGTTATTTTAGTATAACTAGCACGATATTAAAATACCAATAGATTAGTTGATTTATGGAAAATTTAGATCCTGTTTTACTAGCAAGAATACAATTCGCCTTCACTATTTCTTTTCATATTATTTTTCCCGCATTTACTATTGGCCTAGCAAGCTGGCTAGCAGTAGTTGAATGGAGGTGGCTTAAGACTAAAGACCCAATTTACAAAGATATTTACAAAATGTGGATTAAAATTTTTGCAGTTTGTTTTGGCATGGGGGTTGTTAGTGGAGTTGTTATGAGTTATCAATTCGGTACTAATTGGTCAGTATTTTCAGATAGAGTGGGTAATGTTATTGGCCCACTATTAGGTTATGAGGTTTTAACCGCTTTCTTCTTAGAGGCATCCTTCTTAGGCATAATGCTATTTGGATGGGGAAAAGTTAGTGAAAGGATGCATTTTGTTTCAACTTGCATAGTAGCATTTGGAACGGTTATTTCTGCATTTTGGATATTATCAGCAAATAGCTGGATGCAAACACCTCAAGGCTTTGAAATTAGAGATAATGGCATATTATATCCCACTAATTGGATTGAAATTATTTTCAACCCATCATTTCCATATAGATTCATGCACATGCTGACAGCAGCATATTTAACAACAGCATTTGTTATAGGTGGTATTAGCGCGTACTATTTATGGAGAAAAAAATTTACTAAGCATTCAAAAGTTATGTTTAGGATGTCAATGATGATGGCGATTTTTGTAGCACCGTTGCAATTGGTTATCGGCCATGAACATGGCTCAAATACTTTGGAACATCAACCTATTAAAGTTGCCGCCATGGAAGGTAACTGGGAAAGAGGCGGCAACAAGCCTCTTTATTTATTTGGAATGCCTAATACGGAAACTGAAACAACTGATTATGGAATAGAAATTCCCAATGGTGCAAGTTTAATCTTAACTGGTAATATAGATGGCGTAATACCAGGTTTAAAAGATGTACCATCAACTGAGAGACCTCCTGTTGCTATAGTTTTCTGGTCTTTTAGGGTTATGGTTGGGATAGGCATTTTAATGATAATTACTGGCATTGTTGCGGCAATTCTTAACTATAGGAAAAAAATGTATATCACTAGATGGTTTTTATTGTGGTGCATGGCACTTACTCCTAGTGGTTTTATTGCTGTTCTCGCTGGATGGTTTGTTACAGAAGTTGGCAGACAGCCATATGTAGCTTATGGAGTGATTAGAACCAGCGAAGCTATGTCTCCTGTGATTGGTGAGTTTGTAGCAATTTCACTTCTAGCATTTATTATTGTTTATACTTTTGTATTTGGAGCTGGATCTTATTACATACTAAAATTGATTGGTAAAGGTCCTAGCGCTGGACGTGTTAAGGAATCTTATTATGGGCATGGAGTTGAACACACAGCCATTGAGGGGATAGATAATTAAATGTTTAGCTTTGAGAGTTTTTTAGATTTACCATTGATTTGGGGTGTAATAATCGCAACCGCAGTTTTTCTATATGTATTCCTTGATGGTTTTGATTTGGGCGTTGGTATAATGTTTCCATTTGCACCTTCAGAAAAATGCCGTGATAAAATGATGAATTCAATTGCACCTTTTTGGGATGGGAATGAAACTTGGCTAGTTTTAGGTGGAGGTGGACTATTCGCCGCCTTCCCACTTGCTTATGCTATTATTATGCCTGCGTTTTATCTCCCCGTAATTTTGATGCTACTAGGATTAATATTTAGAGGTGTCGCATTTGAATTTAGGTTCAAGGCTAAAAAATCTAAAAAGCTTTGGGACTTTGCATTTCACTACGGCTCGTTACTTGCAGCCTTTATGCAAGGAATGATTTTAGGAAGCTTTGTTGAAGGTATTAAAGTTGAAGGTAGGAGCTTTGCAGGCGGACCTTTTGACTGGATAAGTGGTTTTAGTTTTTTAACAGGTCTAGCACTAGTTTTTGGCTATATACTGCTTGGTTCAACATGGCTTATTATGAAAACAGACTCCACCACGCAAAACTGGGCTAGAAGAACGGCCTGCTATTCACTAGGCTTTGTAGGTCTAGCGATGGTTATAGTTACTATATCTATGCCAGTGATGAACCCTGAAATATATGAATTCTGGTTCACCGCTCCAACTGTTTATTATCTATTGCCAATACCTTTAATAACAATATATGCATTCATACAAATCTGGAGATCGGCACTAGGTAATGGTGAATATAAACCATTTATATATTCAATGCTTATATTTTTATTAAGCTATGTTGGTCTGGCAATTAGTTTTTACCCTATGATCGTACCTTTTGAGGTTGATATCTGGAAAGCCGCAGCCGCGCCAGAATCCCTATCGATAATGCTTATAGGTGTCGGTATAATGTTGCCAACAATATTGGTTTACACGGGCTATTGCTATTATATATTTAGAGGCAAAACCAGTGAAGAATCAGCTTACTAAAATAATTGATGATAAATTAAAAAACCTACCTGAACACAAACGTCAATGGATTTGGTTTATACTATTGTGGTCTTTTGGACTTTTCTGCGTGATTGCACTTGGAAGTTTTATAAAACTTTTCTTTCTTTTCTAAAATACCGATACACGAAACAGCTAAGCAGCAATTTTACTAGAAATTAGATTTTCTATATTATTAGCGATACTATAAACTTCTTTCTCATTTTCACCCTCAACCATAATTCTAATTAAAGGTTCAGTTCCTGATTTTCTAAGAACAATTCTTGCACTATCTTTATTTGAGTTTTTAATATCCTCTATAGCATTTTTTATTGATGGCATCTCAAGTGGATTATCTTCACCACGAGAAAACGCTATATTAATTTTAACCTGTGGCCAAGGCTTAAAAACATTAAGCACTTCACTTGCTTTCTTCTTTTGCTGAACTAATGCAGATAAAATCTGTAAAGCAGCAATTATACCATCACCAGTAGTAGTGTAATCATTAAAAATTAAGTGCCCAGATTGTTCACCGCCAAAGTTGCAACCATTCTCTCTCATTTCTTGAATAACATAGCGATCACCAACTTGTGAGCGAATAAGCTTAATATCAATTGATTCAAGATATTTCTCTAACCCCATATTAGACATAATAGTGGAAACAATAGCACTACCTTTAAGTTTGCCACGGTCTTTCTGAATCGTAGCAATTGCCCCCATTATTTGGTCGCCATCTATTATTTTACCGTTTTCATCACAAACTATTAACCTATCAGCATCGCCGTCAAGTGATATACCAATATCGGCCCCATGTTTTATAACTTCTTGGCTAATAATTTCAGGATATGTTGATCCGCAATTTTCATTAATATTAAAACCATCAGGCTTACAATTAATTGAAACTATTTGCGCTCCTAATTCCCATAGAATTATTGGAGCAACTTTATAGGCAGCACCGTTTGCACAATCTAGAACTACTTTCAAACCTGATAGATTTTCTCTTTTAGGAAAGGTTTGCTTAACATACTCAATATACCTACCCATAGCGTCTTCAATACGCTTAGCTCTTCCGAGTTTTTCAGGTTTGGCAAAGTATTGATTTAAATTTTTATCCATCAAGCTTTCAATTTCTTCCTCAGATTCGTCAGAAAGCTTTAGACCATTGGGTTGAAATAACTTTATGCCATTATCATGAAATGGGTTGTGAGAAGCAGAAATCATCACGCCTACATCAGCACGCATACTTCTAGTTATCATAGCAACAGCAGGCGTTGGCATCGGCCCCACCAAAAATACATCCATCCCCATTGAAAGAAATCCAGCTGTTAAAGCTTGCTCAATCATGTAACCTGACAATCTAGTATCTTTTCCAATTATCACCTTGTGGCGGTGTTCACCTTTTGTAAAATATGCTCCAGATGCTTGGCCAACTTTTAAAGCTGTATTAGCATCCATTGGTGCGATGTTACTCAACCCCCTAATACCATCAGTTCCAAAATATTTTCTCATGAATTTTCCTTTAAGGAGTGGGAGTTTTAAGGTTTTATTTAGCTAAGCTTTATTGCCTCAGAAAGAACTTCATCAACATGACCATCAACTTTGACTTTTTTCCAAAGTTTTACTATTTTTCCTGACTTATCAATCAGGAAAGTATCTCTTTGGATACCCATATATTTTTTTCCATACATATTTTTTTCAACCCAAACCCCATAGGCTTCACAAACAGTGGAATTTGCATCAGATGCCAAAGTTAAGTTAAGATCACACTTATTTTTAAAATTATCATGGCTTTCAACAGTATCTTTTGAAACACCTATAACTACCGTGTTATTGGATTCGAAGTCTCTTAATTTTCTGCTAAAGTCTTTTGCCTCAAGTGTACAACCTGGGGTATTGTCTTTTGGATAAAAATATAGAACAACATTTTTGTTATTTCTATAGTTAGATAATGTAACTTTCCCTTCGCCATCCGTATCTAGTACAAAATCTGGAGCAAAATTACCTTCATTTAATTCAATAATATCAGACATTTTAAAACCTTAAGTTACTATTTAAAACCCATATATTTCTCAAAAATATTTATAACCTGATTTTTGTGAAACTCAAGTATTTTCTCCACTTCAGAATAGTTTTTAAGGCTAAAAAACTGCGATAGAAGCTTCTTAGTATTCTTGGTAATTTTAACTTCTGAAGTGATTCTGAGGATGTTTTGGGCATCTTTATAAAATTCATAAGCACTTCTCAATTCCTCAACATCTTGTCTCTCTAAAATACCGTGTATTCCAAGTAAGTTTATAGTATCAATTGTTTTTAAACTGTAAATTTCTGGATACTTATTTAAGTTTTTTAATTGTAGAAACCTTAGCATAAATTCAAGGTCAAAAATTCCACCAACTGACTTTTTAAGATCTAATTCATTTTTAGGTTTTTTAGTCTCTCTAAATTTTTCATGGATATATTTCACCTGCTCATAAAGCTTATCTTCTTGCCAGCCTACAAATATCTTGGTTTTAATTACCTCATCAATAGTATCTTTAAAGTTCTTATCATTAGTGATAACCCTAGCACGAGTTAGAGCCATATATTCCCATATCCAAGCTGACCCCTCAATTCTTTCAGGGTTATAATATTCATCAAAACTTTTTAAGGGAGTTGCTATTGGCCCACTATCCCCAAGTGGCCTCAAGCGTAAATCCACCTCATAAAGCTTTCCAGTTCGAGATATGCTAGAAAGTGCGTAAACTACCTTATTTGCCATTCTAATATAATAACTAGATGGGTTTAAATCAGAATTTTTGGCGCTAAAAACCTGATCGGGATAATCATATATAAAAACAATATCTATATCAGAATTGAAAGTTAGCTCAGATGAACCAAGTTTACCAAATGCTAAAACTGCAAATTTACCCCCCTCAATATCCCCAAAGTTTTCGATAAAATCTTTCTTGATATATTTTTGCAGAGTTAGGATAACAACTTCAGCGATACTCGAAAGTCCATAAAAAACGTCTTCTGTGGTTACCTCCTCTCTCAATAACTGAATTCCCACCCTAAATTTTCTGTCATTTGCCCAATCTTTTATTACTTCAAAAATATCATCAATATTATTAGCATTTGTTGATATATTTTCTTCTAAATTAGCCACTAAATATTCCATATTAGGAATTGAATTATAGAACTCAGGAGCGAGAACATAATCTAGTAAAGTTGGATTTTTTATTAAGCTCAAAGCAAGCTGCTGATAGTCTGAAAGTATTTCAGCCAATAAATCCATTATGCTTGGGTTCATGAATAATAAGGAGAAAATTTGACTCCCCTCTGGCACCCTTGCCAAAAATTCATCGAACCTTGTAAAAGCCAAATCAGCGTTTGTAGCTTTGGAGAATGAGCTTATCAACTGAGGCATAAGCTTAGTTAAAACCGCGCGTGAACGCTTCTTCTTAGTCGAATCATAGCGTCCGTGGTGCCATCCGCGAACAATATCAGAAATTTTATTTGCATCGCAATAGCCTAAATTGGATAAAGTTTCCAAAGTCGAAGGGTGATTCTCAATACCAGTAAATACTAAACTACCACCTATTTCCGTACCTTCAATTGCTAGCGTTGGTGAAGACTCAAACAATTTTGAATAGTTAGAGCGGATATTTTTTATATGATTTTGTAGAGTAGATTTGAAGCTTTCAATATCTTCAAATCCACAAAAAACTGCAATTTCTAACATTCTTTCTGCATTTTTTGGCAAACTGTGAGTTTGCTCATCATTAACC
>CAYGRX010000002.1:0-36270 GCA_964352365.1 uncultured Rickettsiales bacterium | reverse complement strand
CACTAACTATATACCTAGAATCATCAGGCATAATAAAATCGTTAATTTTATCTACGATTATAAGGTGAGTGTATTGGCCTTTTTCCATATAATATTTTTTTAAATAACTGAATTTTCTAGTTATTTATATTATAATTATAAATAACTGGAGACATAACAATGTTATTTATATTATAGGGGTTTGCATGTATATGCTTAAATAATAAAATTAAAGAAAATATAAAAATGTATAAGTTATTTGAAGTATATGGCGTAGAACTAGAGTACATGATAGTAAACAGACAAACATTAGATGTAAATCCAATTGCAGATAAATTGTTTTATGATGTTTCAGGAAACTATTCTGGAGAATTCGAAAATGGTGATATAGCTTGGTCAAATGAGTTGGTTAATCATGTTATCGAATTTAAAACAAATGGGCCAGTCAAAAGCTTTGATGGATTAGATAAGAAATTTCATAAAGAAATAATTTATGCGAATAGCATTCTAGATAAGTATGATTCAATACTTATGCCAACGGGCGCTCATCCGTGGTTTAACCCTGATATAGAAACTGTTTTATGGTCTCATGATTCTAGTCCAATTTATAATTCATATAATAAAATTTTTAATTGCAACGGTCATGGATGGTCAAATTTACAATCAACACATTTAAATTTACCATTTTCTAATGATGAAGAGTTTGGAAGGCTTCATGCTGCGATAAGGCTTATAATGCCGATAATACCAGCTTTATCCGCTAGCACGCCAGTTATTGAGATGAAGCATCATGGGCTGTATGACGCCAGAATGGAGTACTATCTATATAACTCCAAGAAGATTCCTTCGCTTACTGGCTCCGTTATACCTGAAAATGTATTTACAATTAAAGAATATAAAGAAAAAATCTTACAAAAATGTTTTGATGACATTAAACCATATGACACAGAAAATATTTTACAGGATGAATTTATAAATAGCAGAGGGGCTATTGCTAGGTTTGGTAGAGGAAGTATAGAAATAAGGATTATTGATATTCAAGAGAATCCGATAGTAGATATTACAATTTTGAACCTTATTTGTGAAATCCTTAAGAATCTTGTAAACGAGAATATAGCCCCCTTAGAACTGCAGAAAAAATTTCCAACCGAAGAACTAAAGGATATACTACATAGAGTTTGGGCTCAGGGGAGCGATGTAGGAATTTTCAATAAGGAATATCTATCTATATTAGGTTATACGGGCAATTCTATTATAACCTCGGCAGATTTATGGCAGAATTTAATTGAAAAATATTCTCCCAATTTACTAGAACAAAATTCGCCATTAAAAAATATTTTAAAAAATGGTTGTTTAGCGAAGAGAATCTTAAATGAATTAGGTAAAGAAGAAATTTCCAAAGCTTCACTAAAGAAAGTTTATGAAAAATTAATAGAATGCCTGTCTGAAGGAAAGTATTTTTAGTAAAGTACTTTCCTTGAGGTGTATTTTAATTGCAAAAGTCAAAATACTATTTTTTATTTTTCCACTTAACTTGGTAGAGATCTAACCTTCTATCTTTTAGGTTCTGAACCGTACCTGATTTTCGCGAGGCATGTAGTGAGTCTAAATTTAAATCAGACATAACTATCATTTCAGTGTTAGGAATTGAAGTTGCTGCAATTCCATCCCTAGCAAAAGGAAAATCACATGGCGTTAATATGCAACTCTCCGCATAATTGACGTCCATGTTATCGACATTAGGAAGGTTGCCAACCGTGCCTGACATCACAACGTATATTTGGTTTTCTACAGCGCGAGCTTGAGAACAATATCTCACTCTATTATAGCCCTGCCTTTCATCGGTGCAAAAAGGTACGAATAAAATCTGCATACCTTGATCTACCAAATGCCTAGATAGTTCAGGAAATTCAGAGTCATAACAAACTAAAACACCGATTGTTCCGCAATCAGTTTCTATAGTGCTTAGAACATTTCCACCATTAATATTACGCCAATATTTTTCACTTGGTGTTATATGTATTTTTGGTTGAGTATGAACAGATCCATCCCTTAAAAATACATGAGCAGTGTTTTCAATCTCCCCTTTTTTATTCTTTCTCGGATGTGTTCCTGCAATAATATTTATGTTATGTGAAATTGACATTTCAGTAAAAAAGCGAACATATTTATCAGTTAGTTGAGAGAGCCTTTCAATATTTTCTGTTGTTGAATACTTATTTTGATCCATTGATATTAGGGGAATAGTCAAAAACTCTGGAAATAATACAAAGTCAGACTTATAGTCTGATGCTACATCGATAAAATATTCAACTTGAGAGGCAAATTCTTCAAATGTCTTCACTTCCCTAACCTGAAACTGAACAGCGCAAACCCTAACTTTATCTTTGTTAGTTTTTTTAGTGGAATTGATGTCATCCGTAGACTCAATATAATGCGGGTTTTCCCACGTCATAAGCGCTGCAAAACCTAAAGACTCTTTATCGTATGGTAGATATCCTTTGATAATTTTTACAAAATTAAATTCATTTTTGATTTGGAAACCTATTACTGGGTCTTTTATTTTTTTATCTATAACCTGCCTTATATATTCTTCAGGTGTTTTGACTAATTTTTGCTTTTTAGCATAATTAGGCATTCTGCCAGCAAAAACAATTCCCTTTAGCCTAAGTTTTCTACATAGGTCTTTCCTAGCTTGATAAAGTCTTTGGCCAATTTTTATACCTCTGTGTCTCTTATCAACACCTACTTCCATTCCGTATAAGTAATCACCGTCTTCATCATGTTTTGATGCAAATCCACCGCCTGTAATTTCATTATAAGTATGGCTTTTAAATCCAACCTCTTCAGAAACTAAAAAACTTGCACAATGACCAACTATTTCATTGTTATATGTAACTACAAATTGTCCCTCAGGAAATTTATTGATTTGACCATTAAGCATTTCAATACTTAAGCCAGCATCTTTACCATATATTTCATCATAGAAAGTAACTAGGTTAGCAAAATCCTTCCTCTCTAAATTTCTAAGTTCTATTTTAGCTTTTTTTATTTTATTCATTTCAAACCGTAATTTTACTGAATATCAAGTATATGATATTCTTCAGCATTATCACGCAATAAATTTACAGAAAGAATAAAAATTCATTTTATTAGGTTTTTGAAAAACTAATAAAAACTTCGCTAAATTAGAAGATGAAATCATCTTCAGTTAACGTTCCAAAAAACCCATCTAATTGGGCAGAGTACGAATTATTGAAATATACATTAGTGCCTGTTGCATTCTGCATAATATTCACATCACTAATTTCATCCACTCCGAAAATTTGTATTAGGTCTTCACCCTGAGTAAAGTCCATAACTTTATCCCCTGTAGATCTATATCCAAAGAAGAATATATCATTACCTTCGCCACCATAACCTTCAGAAACTCCATCCTGAGAGAATCTAATAGTGTCATTACCTTCTCCACCATAAGCAAAATTTGTTCCTGCGTGAACGTGAATTATATCATCCCCATCATCTCCATATAAATAACTGGTTGTAGTCGTATCAACCTCGTCTAGGTAATTGTATGAGTTATGGAAGATGGTATCATTTCCCTCCCCTCCATAAATTATGTTATTTCCTCCAGAGACATCAATATAATCATCACCAGCTTCTCCATACCCCACATTGTCACCATCTCCCATATCGAATGTATCATTACCCTCGCCAGCGTAAACAATATCGTTGTTAGAGTATAAATCGATCCATTCTTGCGGAGCATCAAAGGCTAAAGATGAGCCAAGCATTATATCATCGCCATCACCTAAATAAATAATATCATTTCCAGCCATATCCATGTAAAAATCATTTCCAATACCTGCATCTATATAGTCATCACCAGCGCCACCATCTATATAATCATCTCCAGCTCCCGCCTCTATGTAGTCATTTGCATTTAGTGTATCTATCGCTTGCTCTAAATAAGACTCAGCTTGCCCTGTTATACGATCATTACCATCTCCACCGTACAACTTATCTCCACCAGCACCACCAAAAATTACATCATCGTCTTCACCTCCATAAATTGTATCAACACCTTCTCCACCATGTATTTCATCGTCTCCTTTACCACCATCTATATCGTCATTACCTTCGTCGCCGAAAATAGTATCATTACCATCTCCACCAAATACTATGTCATCACCTTTATTAGCAGAGATAAAATCATTACCGGCACCGCCAAAAATACCATCTTGGTCAATGCCTCCTTTAATATAATCGTCGCCATCTCCACCAAATAATTTATTTACACCAGAGGTCGCCTGAATATAATCGTCGCCATCTCCACCAAAAATTGTATCATCACCACTTCCGCCAAATAGTTTATCTTCTCCATTTCCTCCACTGATATGATCCGCTCCACCTTCACCAAAGATTATATCATTGTCCTCGCCTCCATATAATTTATCCTGTCCGTCTCCCCCATATATCTCGTCTTCACCTTCTTCACCAAAAATAACATCATTATCACCTTCACCATAAATTACATCATCACCTTTACGGCCATATATTAAGTCATCACCTTTACGACCATAAATTACATCATCACAATTTGTTCCTTCCAATAAATCTGCATTGGCAGTTCCTATAATTAAGTCACCCTCACATGCAGAAGTGTCTTCAGTTATTGATTCTTCAGTTAATGAGTTTACAATATTATTTGATTCTAAATTTAATAGAGAGTTATCATCCGCCATACTCAAAACATTTTGATCAATATTTTTAACCTGACCAATATCTAGAACAGACTTTTCTCTGCTAGATAATAAACTATCATCGTTTTTTAGTAGTGAATTAATGTTGTTGTTTTTTGTGTTTTGATTTTTATCTAGCATTTGGAAACCTCTAATTTATATTAAATATTAATAAAATCCTTATTAATATTAACTAAAAATTAACCTTTTGTCAAATATTACCGAGCATAGGAACAAAGATTTTGATTATACATAACTCCGAAACAAAACTTATAGACAAGTTTTAGAAAGCAAAAAGCCCCTGAATAATTATCTTACTCAGAGGCTTTTCTATTCTAATCGTTAATATTTTTAGAATATGAAATCATCTTCAGTTATTATAACGTCTGTATAGTTATTATCTATGATACTATCAGTTAATATAATTTGGTGAGTATCAACACCATTACTTAACTCCACTAAAACTCCTGTCATAAATGCAAAATCATAAGGGGCAGTAAATGGAGTTACAAATCCTAGCTCATTGTAATCTAAAGTAGATTCGCCGACAGCAAATTCTGTTATAGTTAAATCATCAAATGTAAACCCAGCAAAATTTTCCGAAAGATCAATCTTGTCATCGCCATGGAAGTTTCTTACCCAATCTGTTCCTTCAGAAAATATAAATATATCTTGATCTAAACTTAATGATGTTAGAATGTCATTACCTTCACCACCATCTAATACATTAGACCCTGACTCATTAAAAACACTTATAAAGTCATTACCTTCATCACCATGAAGGATGTGCTCTCCTCCACTTATTGCATTAATAGTGTCATTACCTTCACCACCATGAACTACATCAGTACCCTCATATCTAGCACTTATAGTGTCGTTTCCAATACCTCCATATAGCATATCGTTTCCTATTGAGCCTAGAATAGTGTCATCGCCTTCTTCCCCATAAGCAGTAAGGCTTCCGTTCTGGTTAAATTGACCACCAATAGTGTCGTCGCCAACGCCTCCATATACAGTATCATTACCGTTAGTGGTGATGATTCTATCATCACCATCATTGCCATAAATTACATTATCGCCATCGTCACCAGTTAAATGATCGTCGTAAACAGTACCAATCAAGTTTTCTATGTTAACTAATACATCTCCTTCAGCTTCACCAGTATTGTTATTGTTATTTAGTAAACTAACACGAACTCCAACTCCATTATCTCCTAAATATCTAGCGGTATCAATTCCATCTCCACCATCAATATAATCTGCACCACCACGTCCAGTAATTACATCATTATCTTCATTGCCAAAAAGTTCATCGCTGACTACACTACCTAATATGGTGTCATCACCTGTTCCACCCTCTATATACACCTCTTCACCAAAGACACCTGCCCAAAGATCATCATCACCGCCATCTCCATATATTTCTGCAGAAGAGTGCGAAACAATAAAGTCATTACCTTCCCCACCATGTGCTATTAAATGGTCTGCAGAGACTAATGAAAGAATCCTATCATTATCATCACCGCCATAAACTGTATCTGTCCCAGACTCCACTAGAATTCTATCCTTACCGCCTTCACCTCTAATAAGATCATTTCCTTCACCGCCATAAATTTCATCTGCATCACCACCGCCTCGGATAATGTCATTACCTGAGCCGCCGTAAATTACATCTTCGCCAGAGCCACCGCGAATAAGGTCATTTTCTGAGCCGCCATCAATTAGATCATCACCATTACCACCATTAATAGTGTCTTTGTCAGCGCCACCATAAATGGCATCATTTCCGCCATCACCATTAATAATATCATTACCATAACCACCTAAAATGTAATCATGGCCACTTCCTGCATAAATAATATCACCATCAGACCCACCATCAATGTAATCGTTACCACCGTTACCTAAAATTTTATCTCCACCTTGATTTCCATAAATAAAATCATCGCAATTTGTTGCCATGATGAAGTTAAATGTTTCTGTTCCAACAAATACTTGCCCCTCACAAGACTCTTCCTGAGATTCTAATTGAGCCAAAAATTCTTCATAAGTCATAAAGTCATCAACAGGAGAATGTTCTATAAAGACCTTTTCATTAATCTCTTTATAATTATTAAATATTGTAACATCTTTATTAATTTCGCTTCTATCGAACATAGATTTTTCTGTATTGGCTAATAAACTTTCATCGTTTTTTAGTAATGAATTAGTGTCGTTGTTTTTGGTATTTTGATTTTTAGCTAACATTTTTAAACCCCTTAATTTATATTAATTATTATTAAAACTTTCAATAATATTAACTAAAAATTAACCTTTTGTCAAGTATTAGGATTTTTAGGGCCTATTAGGCTGTTTATAGGATTTTAATTAAGGGTTTATGAGCTGAGATTCTAGGGCTTCCAGCTATTAGTTATGTAATAATTTCTTCAAAAACTTCCACTCTATCACCAACTTCTTTTGAATCTTCAAAAGTAGCAATATGAAATAAAGCATCACCATTATTTACCAAAGGTAACATAGCCATTCCAATAATAATTCCTGTTACTTTTGCTCTAACTTCTATTTTATTGGAGCCGAACGCATCTGATAAAACGCCAAGCAATTCGTTCTTCCTCACTAGACTACCAAGCTTTTTTCTTACCCTTAAACTTCCACTATGGGGAGCCCTTATCCAATGACTAGCTTGGGCAATAAAAACTTCTTTCCTACGCTGCCTTAAACTTATAACCTTACCTTCAATCATTCCTATAGACTGCATTACAGACAAAATTCCGAGAACACCTGATTTAATGATATTTTCTTCATATCTAAGCGCTTGGCCACCTTCAAATAACAGCATTGGTATGCCAATATCTGATGCTGCTTCTCTCAATGAGCCATCCCTAGTGCTAGAATCTATTACAACAGGAACACCAAATTCCATTGCCAATCTTTTATTTTCTTTATTACCTAGGCAAGCCCTTATTTGAGGAAGGTTATTACGGTTAATTGCAGCTGTGTGTAGATCAATTCCATGAGTAGATTTACTAACAATTTCTTCCATAAATATATTAGCTATTTGACCAGCTAAAGACCCAGTATCTGAACCAGGAAAGCATCTATTCAAATCTCTTCTATCAGGAAGATAACGAACATTCCTGTTAAATCCAAAAACATTAACTATTGGAACCGCTATTAGAGTTCCTTTCAGTTTTGATAAGGTTTTTTTCTTTGCGAGAATCCTTTTAATTATTTCCACGCCATTTATTTCATCACCATGGATTGCTGCAGATATAAATAATATAGGCCCATCTTCTTTTCCTCTAACTACTTCAACAGGAATATTCATTTCTGTATAATCAAAAAGTTTAGCAACTGGTAATTCTATCTTCTTACGCTTACCTTTAGGAATTGAAACACCACCAATTACTAAATCACTATTACTTTTTACCATGACTAACCCTTACCAGTAATTTTATTAGGTCCTTTTTTTGAATCCAGTTCAATGTAGTCTATAATAGCGCCAGCAATATCCTTGCCCGTGGATTTTTCTATCCCTTCCAAGCCTGGTGAAGAATTAACCTCCAATACCAATGGACCATGAGCTGAGCGAACTATATCAACACCAGCAACATCTAACCCCATAACTTTTGCGGCCTTGATAGCCAAAGCCCTTTCCTCAGGTTTAAGTTTTATAACTTTTGCTGTGCCACCCATATGTAAGTTTGAGCGGAATTCACCTTCTTTAGCACTACGCTGCATTGCAGCTATAACTTTGCCACCAATAACAAAACAACGTATGTCTTGTCCGCCAGCCTCTTTGATAAACTCTTGAACAAGAAAGTCTGTATCGATATCACGAAAAGCATTTATCAAACTTTCTGCAGCTTTTGCAGTTTCTGCTAGAAGAACTCCCTTTCCTTGAGTACTACTTAAAACTTTTACTATTAAAGGTGCACCACCAACAAATTTTATTAAATCTTCGGTAGCATCAGCTCTATTTGCATAACTTGTGATTGGCATTCCCACCCCCCTTCTAGCTAAAAGTTGGTGTGCGCGAAGCTTGTCACGCGACCTTGTAATAGCAATAGATTCATTAACTGAGTATACATTACCAACTTCAAACTGCCTTAAAACTGCCGTTCCATAATTAGTAACAGAAGCTCCAATTCTAGGTATTACCGCATCAAACTTTAATGTTTCCGAAACCCCTTTACGTTTATAGTGTACCGCTGGATCATTTGATGTAATATTCATGTAGCAACGAAGAGCATCAATTACCATTACATCATGACCACGTTCTTTTGCAGCCTCTACCAACCTACTGGTTGAATATAAATTCTTATTTCTCGATAAAATTCCGATTCTCATTTTTTATGGTGCTCCATTTTATTAGGTAATATTTTTTAATTTTAGCAATATAATGTTTACTTAAGAAACGAATCACATTAAATTTTTTCACAAGGATACAAAAGTATTATTTTCATAATTATTAAATTAAAGATAGTTATAAAAAAACTTATAGAGCATTGTTAAGATAGTATTATAGTAACTATTATAAGAAACTATTTGAGATGATTACAAAAGCTATTAAACCTAAAAAGCAAGTATTGATTAAGTTCTTACTACTCTGCTGCCTAATGATTGGTTACTTTGGATATCTCAGTTATGAATATGATATTTTAACTGGTGGAATAACTGCGTTGCTAACATGGAGTTTTTTTGTTTTATGCACACCTATTGCAGATGCAGGATTTTTACTAGATTTCCCTCTTAGGTTATTATTTGGCGTAAGGATGTTCATCTCAGAAATGTTTGTTTGGCTAATAGCAATATTAATTAATATTTCATCTTTAATATACGTTGACACCTATTACGAAACTACATTAGTAACTAGATTGCTACATCAAATACTTACTTCGCCATACCCATACTGGGGAATTATTCTTCTGTCTTTATCTGGAACATTTCTTTCAGTTAAGTTTGGAGATGAATTGATGGATGTAATCCACCATAGAGATAGAAACTTTTTCCACTCCCACCAATTTAAACATGAATTAATAATGGTGTTTTTCTTCATTGTGATAATTTTCAGTTACTATGAAATGGTTAAATCTTTAGGTATAAAGGTAGATTTGTAAAGCTTCCCCATGGTTTAAACTCAGCAAATCAGCATTTCTAATTTTCCTTAAAAAGGACAGAATCATTAATCATTAATCTTTGAACGATACATTTCAATGACTTTTTGCGTTTGAACGTAATCTTTATTAAAGTTTTCAAAGTACCCTTTAATTTCATAAATTGGGAATACACCTATAACTGTATTTGTAATAAACACCTCATTGGCTGTTTTTAGGCTATTAATACCATAGAATCCTTCATGAGTTTCAAAATTTTCTATAATAATTTTTCTAGTAACTCCATTCAAGCAGCCAGAATCACGTGATGGGGTTCGAAGGTTATCATGCTGATCAAACCAAAAAATATTTGATGAAGAACACTCGCAAATTTGCATATTATGGTTTAGTAAAATTGCATCAAAACAACCAGTGTCATTAGCTTCCATTTTAGCTAAAGTTGAGTTCAAGCCTTGCATTAATTTGGAGTTAACAGGTAGTGATTTTAATGATGGCTTTTGATATTGAGAAACATATAGGCTACCATCAGTTTGTGTAATTCGCCTATCTTTCATAGTTTCAATAACAAAATTTGGCCTAACTTCATCCGTTGGCATATAGCCGCGACTTCCTTCACCTCTAGTGATTGAAATTCTTACATAGCCATTTTTGAGATTATTAGTTTTAATAGTTTGATAAATTTGCTGTTCAATATTTTTCGTACTAAGATCAATTCTAATAGAATCAAGCCCCTCAATAATTCTCTCCATATGCAGAGGAAAGAATACAGGCTTTGAGTTAATTACTTTAATTGTATCAAATATTCCGTCACCAAAACGAAAACCTCTATCTTTAACACTAATTAGTGCCTGATCTTCATCAAAAAATTTTCCATTTATGTTGATCTTAGTCATGAAACAATTTGTAACTTGAATATAGGTGATACCAAGTTTATACGCTTGTAGAGCAATGAAAACAACTAAAACTATTGTAACATATGTGTGGTATTATTGGAGTAACTGGGCGCAATGACGCTATCAACTTGATAGTTGAGGGGTTAAAGCGTTTAGAGTATCGCGGCTATGATTCAGCAGGTGTTGCAACAATAACCAAAGGTGGCATTGCTAGAGCACGAGCTGAAGGAAAAATTGTAAACCTTGAAGAATCTCTTAAGAAAAATAGGTTATCTGGCCATTTGGCAATTGGACATACTAGATGGGCGACTCATGGTCAACCTATTGAAAAAAATGCGCACCCACACGCAACTGATAAAGTGGCCGTTGTTCACAATGGCATTATCGAAAATTACTTAGATATTAGAGAAGAATTAGAAGCTGAAGGGCATGTTTTTGCCAGTGATACTGACACTGAGGTTATACCACATATTATTACTAAATATTTAAACGAAGGCTGTGGAAAAAAAGAAGCTGTTGTGAAAGCAGTTGCAAGACTTGAAGGCGCATATGCAATCGGCGTGATTTTCGCAGATGACGAACAAAGAATTTTTAGCGCAAGACACGGTGCTCCATTAGTTATAGGATATGCGAACAATGAAAAATATATCGCCTCTGATGCACTAGCATTAGCTTCACTTACAAATAAAATTTGCTATTTAAAAGAAGGTGACATTGCAGAACTAACCCCTGAAAATGTTAATATTTACAATAAGAAAGGTGAAAAAGTTCAACGTGAAATCACCCTATCAAATCTTTCAAGTATAAATATTGGTAAAGAAAATTACCGCCATTTTATGCAGAAGGAAATTTTTGAACAACCAAGCGTTATTGGTGATAATCTTCATGCATATTATAATGCAACACAAAACCAGATAACACTTCCTCATATACCTTTCGATTTAAGTCAAATTGAAAAAATTACCATAATCGGCTGCGGAACATCATATTACGCAGGAAAAATTGCTTGTTACTGGATTGAAAAAATTGCAAAAACTAGAGCTGAAGTTGATATAGCATCTGAATTTAGATATAGAAACGCTATTATGCCCAAGAATGGTATTGCAGTTTTCATATCACAAAGCGGAGAGACCGCAGATACTTTAGCCGCATTAAAATATGCCAAGAAGAAAGGGCAAAAAATTATTGCGATTGTTAACACTATTGAAAGCAGTATAGCCAGAGAAGCAGATGTTGTGCTACCTATTTATAGTGGCCCTGAGATTGGAGTTGCAAGCACCAAAGCTTTCACTACACAATTATGCACCCTAGCCTTTTTAATGATGGAAATTGCAAAACAAAAATTACCTAACGAGATTGCCAAAATTAATGACATTGCAAAATCTATTCTAGTAGTACCTGCGATGATTTCTGACATTCTAGAAAGGGATGATGATGTAAAGAGACTTTCAAATAAAATTACTGACTCAAGAAGCATTATATATGTTGGTCGCGGGGTTAACTTCCCATTGGCACTTGAAGGAGCATTAAAGCTTAAAGAGATATCATATATTCACGCAGAAGCATTCGCAGCAGGTGAGTTGAAACATGGCCCTATAGCATTAATTGATGAGAATGTGCCGATTATCGCGCTCGCACCTTATGACGATTTGTTTGATAAAACTGCAAGTAACATACGTGAAATTGCTGCACGTGGTGGCAAAATTTACCTGTTTAGCTGCGAAAAGGGCGTTAAAAAACTTAAGGATGTTGTTGAAGATAGCTTCATTATGCCACATGTGGATTGCAGTAAGAATGATGGTGTTTGCGACCTAATTAACCCATTGGTTTATTCAGTTCCTATCCAGCTTCTAGCTTATCATGTTGCTGTAAATAAAGGCACTGACGTTGATCAGCCAAGGAATTTGGCGAAAAGTGTTACTGTTGAGTAAAACGCTCTTTATTTTACACAATTTTGGCGTTAAATTTCAGACTCAAATTTCATCAATATGCTCTGCTACACTCAAAAATTTTCGCTTTATCTATCTATATAGCTTAGTTTCTTCTGCTATAAGATTAGTTAACTTCTCAAAATTAATTTCAAATTCTCTTTTAGTTTTTTCATTATCACCATTTAATCTTTCTTTGAAACTAGAAGACAAGTCTTTATTATAAGTGAGTATAGTTTTATTTTTAAACAGCATATCTATCTCATACTTAAAAGTCTGAGATACAAGAATAATTTCTTTTAGGTCCTCATAATAAAGCTCATTTTCACTGTTTTCAAAAGTTGCTATTTCTAGCTCTATTTCTTTTAACTTAGTTTCTTCCTCTTTTGGTAAATTGGGATTATCTAAAATTTCAGCCTTAGTTTTAGAAAGATCTTTATAAGATTTTATATTAGACACAAGTTCAAAATTTTTAGTAGTAAAACTTTCGAATTTATAAAGTTTTTTTATTAAATCCAATCTCTTCTCGTAAAGCTCGAATCTAAACTTTAATTCGTTCTGAAAATAATTAAGCCAAGCAACGACTAGGGCTATAAAGCCAGCAAGAAGACCATTAAATATATTAGGATTATATAGAAGGTCGAAGCACCATACTGAAGCTATAAAAATAGAAATTAGTACCGCAGTAAAGGATACTGGTTGGAATTTTTTGAAGCCAATTTTAAGGCAACTCCATTTTCCCCTAAACCAATTTGCCATGGCATTGCTTGAATTTTTTGCCTGAGCCGCATGGACATGCTTCATTACGAGAAACCTTGCCCCATGTATCTGGGTTAGCTGGATCTCTCTCAGAAGGGTTTACGTTTGTTCTGATTGTAACCTTTGCAGGCCTTGCACCAGGGTTTAAGGTATTAACGTTAGAACCATTCCTAGATTGACTTGGGTCAATATTACCCTCTCTAGTTTTCTGTGATTTTTGCTGCTCATCCAAAAACCCTTCCATATCATCATCAGTTTGAATATTCACCCTAAACAAACGGAACAAATAACGCTCAGAAAGCTCAGTCAACATCGATTGAAAAGCTTGGAAAGCCTCTTTTTTATATTCATTTAGAGGGTCTTTTTGACCATAAGCACGTAAGTTGATACCTTGACGAAGCTGATCCAAGAAATGAAGATGATCTTTCCATACCTCATCAAGCGTGAATAGGAGGATACGCTTTTCTAAAGATTTCATTGGCTCTGCACCAAAGTCTTTATCACGCTTTTTAAGCTTTGCGTCTAAGTCATTTGCAATTTTTTCAAAAATTTCCTCGTCTGCAACGCCGTCTGATTTAATGAAAGATTTAATATCAATATGTTCACCAAAAATTCTGAATATTTCATTTTCTAGCGTTTCAACTTCCCATTTTTCTTGGTAAGAGTTCGCAGGAATATAGGCTGAAACGAGGTTATCAACTACTTCATCAAGCATTTCAGAAATTCTATCACGAACGTCCGCGGCCTCCATAAGGTTGATACGCTGGCCATAAATTACCTTACGCTGATCGTTCATCACATCATCAAACTTAAGTAATGTTTTACGAATTTCGTAGTTTCTACCTTCAATTTTTGCTTGCGCTTTTTCCATCATGCGGTTTATCATCGGGTGCTCTATCGGCTCACCAGGCTCACCCATTTTTGTAAGAATCCAATCCATCTTTTTATCAGCACCAAAAATACGAATTAAATCATCTTCCGCAGAAAGATAAAATTTTGAATAACCCGGATCTCCCTGACGACCAGAACGACCACGAAGTTGGTTATCAATACGCCTAGATTCATGACGCTCAGTACCTATTACACACAAGCCACCAGCCTCAATAACCTTCTGCTTATCAACTTCAATTTGAGCCTTAATTTTTTCTTCTAACTTCTTGATTTTCTTGAGATCTTTTTCACCGCCAAGCTTTTCTTCAAGTAGCATTTCCAAGTTACCACCAAGCTGAATATCTGTACCACGACCAGCCATATTGGTTGCAACCGTAACTGAACCAGGTTGACCTGCTTGCGCCACAACAAACGCTTCACGTGTATGTTGTTTTGCATTTAAAATATGATGTTTAATTTTGTTTTTATTCAAGAATTTTGAAAGTAATTCTGACTTCTCAACAGATGCCGTGCCAGCAAGAACAGGCTGACCTTTTTTATTTGCTTCAATAATCAAATCTGTGATTGCACCAAACTTTTCTTCCTCAGTACGATAGATTGAATCATCATCATCAATTCTTTCAACTGGTTTATGGGTTGGGATTTCAACCACATCAAGTTTATAGATATCCATAAACTCACCAGCCTCAGTCATCGCCGTACCTGTCATACCCGATAATTTTGGATACATACGGAAATAATTTTGGAATGTGATTGAGGCTAAAGTTTGGTTTTCATTTTGGATTGGAACATTTTCCTTCGCTTCAAGTGCTTGATGCAAGCCATCTGAAAAACGACGCCCTTCCATTATACGGCCTGTGAATTCATCAATGATGTAAATTTTACCATCTTTAACAAGATAGTCTTTATCTCTAGTAAACATTTTATGAGATTTCAGCGCCTGTTGGGTGTGATGCAAAACAGTTATATTTTCAATATCAAAAAGGCCAGAATCAGAAGCTATTACTTCATTCTCACGGAACATTTCCTCAATATGAACAATTCCCTCATCTGTTAGAATAATTGAGTTAGCTTTTTCATCTTTCTCGTAATCTTCCTCAATTAATTTTGGAATATAATTATTGATAGTAACGTACAGATCCGTTCTATCTTCAACAGGCCCAGAAATAATAAGCGGAGTTCTAGCTTCATCAATAAGGATTGAATCAACCTCATCAATTATTGCGAAATTAAATTCACGTTGCGCCATTTCATCTCGAGAAAAACGCATATTATCACGCAAATAATCAAAGCCATATTCGTTGTTTGTTCCGTAAGTGATGTCCGCATTATAAGCTTTTTTCTTTTCTTCAAAATTTTGACCATGAAGAACTACACCAACTTCTAAGCCAAGAAAATTATATACTTGTGACATCCATTCTGAGTCACGAGCAGCCAAGTAATCATTTACGGTTACAACATGCACACCTTTACCCGATAATGCATTTAGGTATGCTGCTAGCGTAGCAACAAGCGTTTTACCTTCACCCGTTTTCATCTCTGAAATTTTACCTTGATGCATAACAATACCACCAATCAACTGAACATCATAATGACGTTGGCCAAGGGTGCGTTTTGCAGCTTCACGAACAGTTGCGAATGCTTCAGGCAATAAGGAATCTAGTGATTCACCTTTTTCAATTCTTCCTTTAAACTCAAAAGTTTTAGCTTTGATTTGCTCATCAGAAAGGCTTTGCAAGCCCTCTTCCAAGCTATTTATTTCATAAATTAGTGGCTGTAAAGATTTGATATATCTATCGTTTGAAGAACCGAAAATTTTCTTAAGTAAAGATGCCATAAAGCGTAAGAATTTTATTATTATTTAAACCCTGATAGATATAGGTAATAATAAGCTTTCTAGCAAATGTTTTTTGTTTTTTGGAACATCGGCAGTAGGAGGTTAATTTTAAGTTAATTTACTTGACAAAGAGCTCTCTCTCTGCTATTGTGCAATTTCAAAATACAAAGATATGTTATAGGCTCCGCAAGTTTTTTACTTTTTAAAACTTTTGAGCCTTTATGAATAATACATAGGCCAAATCCACCCTGTTTTAGGGAATAAAAGTAATTAAATTTGTTTGAGCTAAGTAATTTATTGGTAATATTTATAACGGGCAACAGCGCCCACTAAATCCGCAAGAAATGTTGGGAAAAATTATCAAGTTCTTCCAAAAGGAAGACAAATCTCCTCGGTATAATGCCAAGGACGTAAGATACAACCTATCTGGGGTTAAATATAACTACAAGCTTGCGCCTTTAGAATATTATCTAAAGGACAAATACTTCCCCCAAGGGGAAGTTATCAGCCGCGAGGCTGTATTGGAGGGATTCGAATACTACTTGGGATCCACACGGTGGCACACAAATGCCTGCGGCTTGTCTCAAATAGCCATAAGCCGACGAGCACTCCGTGAAGCCCTAAACAACTGCCACGAGGTTGAGGTTAGTTAGGAGCAAGGCGCTAGTAGCCCTGCTAGAAAAGTCCCTTCGCAGGGGCTTTTCTGCTTTTTAAGGTGTATGTTTTAGAAAGTTTGGATTATTTCATGCCGACGACATAGAAATATAATTTAAAATAAAAAAGTGCTATCAACCCTTAACAACACGCTGTGTATGAAGGTTCTTAATGATTATACTCTACTAGTCTTCGTCAAATTCTAGTAAACTAGACAGCTGGTCAAAAGAAACTTTGTTTTCCACTTTTACGTTTTCACGTGAAAATTTAATTTTGTAATCCTCATAGCCACGCAACATAAATTCAGGCTTTTCACCCATATCAGGATTATATTGTGACATATGCAAAATTCTATCTTCATCCGACGTGCAAGAAACCAACATAAAAGCAGCAAGCAACATAAATGTTAAGATTAATGATTTTTTAAAGATTTGCGAAACTTGCGCTTGCAATAAGTTGTTTTGTGTAGTCACTTTTAGCCCTTCCAAAAATAGTTTTCCTTTCCCCTTCTTCTACGATTATACCATCTTTTACGACCAGAATATAGTCACAAATGGAGTTAATGACGCGAAGATCATGAGAAATGAACAAATATGATAAATTTTGTTGCAATTGAAGCTCCTTTAAAAGCTTCAAAATCTCGGCTTGAGTAATCAAATCCAGCGCACTTGTAGGCTCATCCAGAACCAGTATATCTGGCTCCAACACTAGACTTCTGGCAATTCCAACTCTTTGTCTTTGACCGCCCGAAAGTTGGTGAGGATACCTAGTTAAAAACTCATCAGGCAGGTTCAAATGTTTTTGTACGAATTTTATCTTAATTCGTTTTAATTCTTCCGAAACTGTATCAAAATGAACATCCAAACCCTCTTTGATAATATCATTTACCGTCATTCGTGGATTTAGTGAAGAATATGGATCTTGAAAAACTATCTGAATTTGCTTTCTCAAAGGTTTAAATTCCTTTTCATTTAAACTCAAAATATTCTTGCCATCATAGTTAATATTACCATTTGAAGGTACGAGTTTTAATATTGCCTTAGCAATTGATGATTTTCCCGAACCAGACTCACCAACAATACCAACTGATTGACCTTTAGCTAATTTGAAACTTACATTTTCAACAGCTGTAAAATGCTTGTTGTTGAAACCGAAAATAGATTTTTCCTTAACATATTGGATATTTAAATTATCAACTTTCAATATGTCAGTTTTTGTTTTAGGCGAAACTGGATCACCAGAAGGCTCCGAATCTATCAGTTTTTTTGTATATTCATGTTGCGGGTTTTCAAATATATCCTTTACACTTCCCTGCTCTACTATTTCACCATTATGCATTACCGCAACTTTATCAGCAATATTTTTAACAACGGTTAAATCATGACTTATCAGAAGAATTGATTTTTTATGCTTTAATTTAATATCTTTAAAAATTGAAAGTATTTCTTGTTGAACGGTTACGTCCAAAGCAGTTGTAGGCTCATCAGCAATAATTAGCGATGGGTTGTTGATTAGCGCCATAACAATCATAATACGTTGCCTTTGACCACCAGAAAACTCATGCGGATATGAATTTAAGCGTTTTTTTTGCTCAGTTAAACCGACAAGATCAAAAAGATCATAAATTCTTTTTTCAATAACTTTTTTACTTTCTTTTGAATGGAGTGTAACTGCTTCAATCAACTGCGCGCCTATTGTATGAAGTGGGTTTAGTGATGTCATGGGGTCCTGGAAAATTACCGCTATTTCATCTCCTCTAATATTTCTCATCTGCTTTTTAGAAAGCTTGAGTAAATCATCTTCTTTTTTGTAAATCGCTTCGCCAGAAACTTTGAAATTTCCTAAATGATCTAATAATTGTAAAATTGACATTGAGGTTATTGACTTACCTGAACCAGACTCACCAACAAGTGCAAAAACTTGCCCATCATCAATAGAAAAGTTAACATCCTTGACTAAAGATATATTATCAATATTGATGTTTAAGTTTTTAACAGAAAGAGTCATATGCCCAATTTATATACATTAAAAAGCGAAAGAATTTCAATTCACACTCAACCAGAGTTTATTGAGTCGGAATCATCTATCACAGAAGGTTTTTACCTTTGGGCATATCATATAAAGATTGAGAATAAGGGCAAGGACGCCGTTCAACTTTTAAACAGATACTGGAATATTACTGACGGACATGGTGTTGTAAAAGAAGTTAAAGGCCCTGGAGTTATTGGCTTACAACCTGTTATTCAGCCCTTTGAAAGCTTTGAATATTCGTCATCAGTTAATTTAAACACCCCAAGTGGAATAATGTACGGCTCATATGAGTTTAAAACTACCGATGGTGAAAACTTTGAAGCAAATACCCCTGTGTTTTCACTTGATAGCAACGAACAAGTTAGAAGACCAAATTAGGTTTTTCATATTATTTATAATAGCATTTCATTAGACTGTCTTTTAGCCCTTTGGAGTTTAAGAATTTGAATACTTTCGCTCCTGTTTTGCTTTAATTCAGCTTTAGATAAGTTTTGCTCTTCAACTGGTGTGTTTACTCTTTTATTCTTCTTTACATGAGACTGGTTAAGATTAGAAGCAAATCTACTAACCTGACTTATCCTAACTGCAAAATCATCAAAACATTTATTAAAATCAGATTTTTTGTTATAATCATTAGGGAATAGTAAATCAGGAAGGGAGGTAGAAAGGCTTTCCACTTTACTAGCCCCAGTTACATCAGCAACTAAATCAATAATTTGATCCCTTAAATCTGAAAGTCCTTCCACCCTGTTAGTGTAGGAAAAGTCTATGACTTCATAATCAGTAATTTGCTGGTTATATTTAGATGGACTAGACATGATATAAGCTCTAAATGCGCTCATAAAAGATTCCAAACTTTTAATTTGATTTGATCTCATAATTATATACCCCAGTTTGTGTCATTATAACCCAATTTAATTAACAAAAGGTTAACGCTTGAAATTTTTAGTAAAAATCGTTATAAGACCTTAAAATTTAAGGGTTTAGCAGATTCTAATGAGCGAAGTTAACAACATCAAAAGTAAATATGACGTTATAGTTATAGGTGGTGGTCATGCTGGCTGCGAGGCAGCGACTGCCTCTGCGCGAACTGGCGCTAACACTTTGCTAATTTCCCACAAAAAGCATACTATTGGTCAAATGAGCTGTAATCCGGCAATAGGTGGCGTTGCGAAAGGAACTTTGGTTAAAGAAATTGACGCTCTTGACGGTGTAATGGCAAGAGTAATAGATAAATCAGGAATTCACTATCGCATTTTAAATGAGAGCAAAGGCCCCGCAGTTTGGGGCCCAAGAGCACAAGCAGATAGAGAGCTTTATGCAAAAGCTATGCAAGAAGAAATTTTGAATTATGAAAATCTAGATGTCTTTGAAGATGCAGTTGACGATATTGAAGTTGATAAAAATAACAAAGTTAAAGCAGTTGTAACAGAAAATGGAACTAGATTTGAAACATCTGCTGTAGTTTTAACTACAGGAACATTTTTACGTGGAGTTATTCACATAGGCACCAAGACGCAACCAGCTGGAAGAGTTGGTGAAAAACCAGCAATAAAGCTTTCAGAAACTATGGAAAGAATAGGTTTCAAACTAGGAAGACTAAAAACTGGTACACCACCGAGAATTTTGGCAAGCTCAATAGATTTTAAAGAATGTGAAGAGCAAGCTGGAGACCATACACCAATACCATTTAGCTATTTGAATGAAAGTGTAGAAGTTCCACAAATCAAATGCTTTATAACTTATACCAACCCAAAAACTCATAAAATCATTGAAGAAAATTTGAGTAAATCCGCAATGTATAGCGGTAACATAACTGGTGTTGGCCCTAGATACTGCCCTTCAATCGAAGATAAAATAAGCAGATTTAAAGATAAAGAACGTCACCAGATTTTCTTAGAGCCAGAAGGTTTGGAAAGTGATTTAATTTATCCAAATGGTATTTCAACTAGCTTACCAGAAGATGTTCAAGAGGCTTATGTTAAAAGCATAAAAGGCTTAGAAAATGCAAAAATTACGCAATATGGCTACGCAATTGAATATGACTATATTGACCCGCGAGAATTGCAAAACACATTAGAGACTAAACGTGCAGAAGGCTTGTTTTTGGCAGGGCAAATTAATGGTACAACTGGCTACGAAGAGGCTGGTGCGCAAGGCTTGGTAGCTGGCGTTAATGCGGGTTTAAAAGCACAAGGTAAGGAAAAATTTACTATTGATAGAAGTGAAGCATATATCGGCGTTTTGATAGACGACCTAATTACACTCGGCACAAGCGAACCATATAGAATGTTCACCAGCCGTGCGGAATATCGCTTAGTTTTAAGAGCTGATAACGCAGATTTGAGATTAACACAGCGTGCAGTTGATGCAGGTTTTGTAAGCAAAAACAGAGCTGAAAAGTTTAGTCAAAAATTAAAAGAATTTAGCGAGTTAAAAGAAAAACTTTTAAAGTTAAAACTAACACCTTTTGAAGCGGAAAAACACGGCATAAAAATCAATCAAGATGGTATTAGAAGAAACGGGCTGGATTTAATTGCCCTCCCCAATATTAACTTTAAGGGTTTACAGGAAATTTGGCCTAAAGAGCTTGGTGAAGTAAGTAAAGCAGTTATTGAGCAAATTGAAATTCAAGGCTTATATAAAGGCTATTTAGAGCGCCAAGAGCTGGAAATTAAACAATTTAGAAAAGATGAGCATTCACAAATCCCTAATGACCTAGATTATTGGAGTGTTTCTAGCTTATCCAATGAGGTTCGTGAAAAATTAACTTTCCATAAGCCAGCAACAATAGGTGCTGCAGGTAGAATTCCTGGGATTACACCAGCCGCGACTGCAGCAATAATGATTCACATAAAAAAGCTTGAAAGAGCTGCCTAGGTTTAAACCACATAAACGTAAACTGAATTGAGTGGTAGCTTTTTAAGCATCGCAAAGAGATACTAATAGAATTTAATTAAGCAATCGCGCCCCTGTACTTTTATCGATGAACATTTAGATTGCGCCTGAGTCTTATCAGAAAATGGCCCAAAGCTTAGCCTATAAAATTTTGTACCATTAATATTTGCCTCATTAACATTTTTATTTGCACCACTAACAATATTAGAAAAGCGATTTTTAAATGTTGACCAAGCAGTCTCTAAATCTTGTAATTTTGTGTGAGAAGATACTTGCACATAAAAACCCGGTAGTGTTTTTGAAGAATCAGAAACCTCAACTTTACTAGGGGAAGATGATTTTTTTAATGATTTAGGAGCTTTAGCAAAAGTGATCGTGGTTTTATTAGAGCCAGTTTTATCATTTTTTTCAACTTCAACTTTTGCATCCTCAATAATATTTTGTCTCGGTGCTAGAAGAAGGCTATCAGGTTTTAAAGCAACCTTTACATTCTGGGGAATGTTTTTTGAAGGCTTTGAAGATGATTTTACCTCCTCTTTTTCTTGAAGGCTTTTATTGTCATTTCCCGCAATTTTATTTGATATAGATGCAAATACTTGGTTAATTTCAAGGGCATTATCTGCTGGTCTATCTTGATTTACTTCCTCCTTTGCCACATCATCCTCATCATCATCTCCATAACCCTCAAAAATTTGTGGATCAGCTTCATCATTTTGATCGTCATTTACCAAGGCAACAAGATCATCAAATGTTTCAACCTGTTCAATTTCTTCCTTCTCATCTTCTTCCTGAGATAGCCTAATAATTGGGGTTAGAATGGTTTTTGCCGCATCTTGATACTCCTCCTCTTTTAAAAGAGAGTTTTGCTGAGCAATTTTAGCAATTTCTTCCTTATCTACAGGCCTTTCCTGCTCAAGGATATTTACATTTTTCGATAAGTTTTCTTTTTGACCAGTTATTCGGTTAAAAACCTTTTTTTCAGTATAATCATTTTTCATTCCACCTGGATCATCAGTAATAATTTTAAAAGGGGTTTTATCTGCCTTGATGTAAACTATTCCTTTGTCAGTGCTTTGCTCAACAAAATAAATATAAGCATACCAACAAAGTGTAATAAAAAGAAATGCACTTATAATGGCAAATATAAGACCATAAACGCCACTATTATCGTCTATAAGATCTTTTTTCTTTGAAACTTTAGTTGTTTTTTTCTTGAGTGCCATGCTACGCCTAATTTAATCTTGCTTTCACGCACAGCTACTACATTTTTTCAACTGGTTCAACACCAAGCAACTCTAAACCAGATTTCAACACTATTTTACATGAGTTAATGAGGTAAACTCTTGCAGCAGAAACTTCCAAGTCACTTTCATCTATAAATTTCAAGCCTTCATCCTTACCCAAATTCCATAATTGGTGAAGGTGACTAGCTAGGTCATAAAGATAGAAAGTTATTTTATGCGGCTCGAATGACAATGCCGCAGATTCAACAACCCTAGGGTATTCAGCAATTTTTTTAATTAGAGATAATTCCGCTTCATGTTTTAGCAAAGTTAAATCTGGAGAATGTGTTAATGTGATATTTTTTTCATCTAATTGTCTACCAACAGAAGAAATTCTAGCACATGCATATTGAACATAAAAAACTGGATTTTCCTTAGTAGCCTCGAGAACTTTTTTCAAGTCAAAATCTATCCCCGCATCAGACTTACGAGTTAACATTATAAAACGAAGAACATCTTTACCAACTGCATCCAAAACATCTCTAAGTGTAATGAAGTTGCCAGAACGCTTTGACATTTTAATTGGTTCACCATTTTCCATCAAATTAACTAGCTGATATGGTAAAATTTCAATTTCCGCCTTGTTAGATGATATTGCTTTTACAACCGCCTTCAAACGCTTAAAATAACCACCATGGTCTGCACCGAGTGTAATTGCCATTTTGTTAAAACCACGATCATATTTATATTTATGATATGCAATATCACTTGCAAAATAGGTGTATTCACCATTTGATTTTTGCAAAGCTCTATCAACATCATCACCAAAATCCGTAGACCTAAACAATAGTTGCTCACGCGGCTCCCAATCATCAAGCTGTTTACCCTTTGGTGGCTCAAGAACACCACGATATAAAAGGCCAAGAGACTCTAAATGATCAATTGATTTTTCAATTGCCTTATCATCATGAAGTTTTTTCTCAGAAGAAAACACATCATGCTTAACTCCCATATCAGCTAAATCTGCTTTAATAAGCACCATCATTTGATCAATAATAAACTGACGAATTTCATCATTGAATGAATCAGAATTTTCAAATTCTTTTCCATATTTTTTAGCAATTTTTTTCCCTATCGGAATCAAATATTCACCTGGATATAGCCCCTCAGGTATTTCAGCAATATCTTGCCCCAAAGCTTGCTTGTATCTGATTAAAACAGAATCACACAAAACACCAATCTGAACACCAGCGTCATTTATATAATATTCACGAGTTACGTCAAAACCAGATTTTTCAAGTAAGTTTGCAGTAACATCACCTAAAACCGTATTCCTAGCATGACCTACATGCATCGGTCCCGTTGGGTTTGCAGATACATATTCTACATTTATTTTTTCACCGTTACCAACATTGTTATCACCAAAAGTTTCAGGATTTTTATTTAACTCAATTAAAAATTCAACCCAAACTGAATTATTCAAGGTTATATTAATGAAGCCAGGACCTGCAATTTCAACCTTATTTACATCCGCTAAAACTTCTAGCTTTGATTTAATTTCTTCAGCTATTTGCTTAGGGCTTTTGCCTAGTTTTTTTACTAAAACCATTGCAGCATTTGTTGCAATATCGCCATGCTTTGCCTCCTTAGGAGGTTCAGCCACAATGTTATTTAAATCAGATTCATCAAAACCGTATAGTTCAGAGCATATTGATGAAATAAGTTCTTTATATTTAGCAAAAATATTCATGGGATTTTAGTATATTAATCTATTAGGTTTTACAACTTTATTATATTTCAATTATTACAGGAACGTGATCCGAGGGTTTTTCCCAATCTCTTAAATCAGTTGTAATTTCAAAGTTTTTCACTTTTGATTTTAAAGGTTCAGTCACCCAAATATGGTCTAGCCTTCTCCCCCTATTCGACTTTCGCCAATCTCGGTTGCGATAGCTCCACCAACTATAAAGTTTTTGACTCTCTAAAATAAACTCACGAGCTACATCAACAAAACCAATTGAAGACTTCATATCATTAAGTTTTTCAACTTCAATTGGAGTATGCGAAACTATTTTTAAAAGCTGTTTATGACTCCAAACATCGTGTTCATATGGCGCAATATTAAAATCACCAACAATAATTATATTATTTTTAGGAGTACGGTTTTTCTTAAACCAGTTTTTTACTGAATCAATATATTCTAGCTTATGCTTGAACTTTGGATTTATATCAACATCTGGCTCATCACCACCAGCAGGTATATAAAAATTATGCAGCTCAACTATTTCATCATTTTCAAGCTGAAAGCTAACTGAAATATCGCGTTTATCATCATTTATATGGCCGATAATATCTTGTGTCTCAAATGGTATTTTTGAAATTATTGCAACCCCATTATATGATTTTTGACCTGAAAAATGCTGATGACCATAACCAATATCATCAAAAAACTCTTTAGGGTAAGTAGCATCCTCGGTTTTTGTTTCTTGCAAACATAATATATCAATATTATTTTCTAACAAAAACTTAGAAACTATCTCGCGCCTAAGCCTTACTGAATTAATATTCCAAGTAGCTATTTTCATTTAAATATTCCCTTATATATATGGGTTTTTGATGTTTAGTTTCTCTAAAATTTCTAGTTCGATGGATTCCATTTCTTCAGCTTCAATATCATTGATATGATCATAGCCTAAAAGATGCAAAACAGAGTGAACGGTTAAATGACTCAAATGATCTAAAAAGTTCTTATTTTGATCTTCAGCCTCTTTTTTAATTGTTTCATATGCCAAAATCATTTCACCGAAAACATCGGAGTAACTTTTCTCAACTAGTTTAGACTTATCATACTCCATGTGGGGAAATGAAAGAACATTTGTCGGACTGTTCTTAGCCCTAGTTTGCATATTAATATCTTGAATGAATTTATCGTTAGTCAACAGAACTGAAAGCTCTTTTGATTTTAACTCTGATGTTTTATCAAAATAATCTATGGCTGCCAGAGCCGAATTATTAATAGCCGTTATCGTCGATTCTGGATTCTGGCCCCAGATATTTTGGTTCTGTGTTATATGTATTTTCAACTTCTAAATTTTCCATTTCAGTTTCTTCAATTTCATTACCTACATTAGAACCTGCATCAACTTTTCTTTGATAGTCATTAGGCCTTGAAATTTTAGGGTATTTTTTACCTTTAATTCTAGTGTGGCTAACCACCCTTTTAACGCCACTAATAGTACTTGCAGTTTCAGCTACTTTTTGAAGCTCCTCCTTGTCTCTAGCAACACCCATTAGGTATACAACACCATCAATAGTTTCAACTGAATAGTTAACTGAGGCAATATCTTTTGCAAAAAGTAGTTTTGATTCTATCTGCGTTGAAATCCAAGCATCACTGGCATATTTCTTTGCAGAAAACTCATTTTCACTCGAAACATTAAGCTCATTTATAACTTCTTTAACGGGATCAGGTTGCCAAGCAAGTTTATAAACATCAATCTTCGCCTGTCTACTAGGTACAGTACCAGTCAAAAGCACTCTACCTTCAACGGAATCAACATCTACATGAGAAAATAAGTGCTTATTCTCCTCTCTTAAAAGTAGCGCGTTCACTTCCGCCTCAATTGCCACATCATCAATTGCAGCACCAACAGATCTTTCCTGCACCAAAGTATATCCAGCTAAACCTGCACCACCGACTGCTAAAGCAACACACGATGAAAGAGTTAAAGCTGAAGCCGATAAAATTACGATTTTTGAAAATTTATATATCATTTGCAAACCAAGCATTCTTAATATGGTTAATTGATAAAGGGTTATTATAAATTATCAAGTCAAACCTATAGTTACATTCTGAATATTTAGGGTTTGTTGCAATAAAAAAACTAGCAGATTTAGAAATTCTATTTTTTTGTGAATTTGAAAGAACTTCATTCATAGAAATATCTTTTCTAGCTTTAACTTCTACAAATATTATGTTTTTTGAAAATAAATGCTTAAATATTAAGTCAATTTCTCCTAACTTCGACCTATACCTATGATGCAAAGGTCTATAACCCTTTAGTGTAAGTAGTAAAATTGAGAAATATTCTGCGTAAAAGCCAAATTTATAACTTAATAGCTTTTTATTTTGCATAAGTAGAACTAATCATCAGGTAAGATTTTTTTAATCTCTTTTTGAACGATGTCTTTAACAATTATTTCAAGGTTTGCATCCAACCACTCTTTCAACATTGGTGAAATAGCTTCCCTAACAACATCTTCTAATGATGTACCAGAACGAAATTCAGGTGAATCAATTTTAGTCTTTGGTATTGACTCCATAAGATGTTTAATTGCCGAAGAGGATTTGGCTGCATTTTCAGGTGATATTATGTTTTTATCATCTTCAGAAGGGCTTTCTGCTTGAGAAACTTCTTCATCATCAAACTGCACGAGGGGCTCTTTGCCCTCTATACTATTTTTAATATCTTCAAGAACTTTTGCTGGATCTTCATCCTCAGAAGGCATAAGCACATCTTCAGAGGAAGCATCAGCTTCAGAAGAAAGTTCAAGAGCTTCATCTTCCATTACTTCTGATGCGCCATCTTCTGCTACGATTTCCTCCATCATAGCATCCAATTCCATAACGTCATCATCAGTTTCAGTATTAGCTTCTTCTGATTCATCCTCTAACTCTAGCATTGAGTCTAAATCAAGAGCCTCTTCTTCAACATTTTTATTATCTTCAACAGCCATATTATCTAGCTCGACCTTTTCTAATTTCTCTGCTTTAATATTATCAGCATCTTTTATAGAGTCATCAATTTCTTGCAAAACATCAATAAATTCTTCATCTTCGTCATCTTCTATAGCTTCAATGTCAACATTATCATTTTCAGATGTATCAGCTACTTCCTCTTCAAACTGTATGTCAAGCTCATCTTCCAATTCAACTATTTCAGTTAACTCCATCACATCATCGTCTTCTTCAGCATCTTGATTCATAGGTTCTTTAACTTCAATAGAGTCACCAGAAATGACATTCTTTATTTCACTTAAAATATCTTCAACCGATTCCACAGAATCTTTTTGATTACTTTTTGCCATAGCTTAAACTTACCAAAAATTAAAAACCGAACAATTTATTCTTTGTTTCATTGTAGTGAATTTCTGGATTATAACTCCTAACAGGAAGAGATAGGCTTTCCGGATTCAACTCACCCATTGCAGATTTTAACTGATAAACGGCAAGAACACTATCCTTAATTGCCCTCGCATGAGAAATTTCCGATTGGAACCTTTCTTGCTCAGCATCTAACACGTCCAGAATGGTTCTAGCACCTTCTTTCTGCTCCTCTTTAACACCTTCAAGCGCGTATTCCGAAGCAACTAAGCTTGCTTTTGTCGCCTCTATATTTGATGCAGTAACTGTTAGATTTTGCCAAGATTGCTGCATTCTATCCCTAAGTTGATTAAGCGCATTTTGATACTCAAACCTAGACTGAGACTTTCTATTTTCAGCTTCTCTAACTCTTGAAAAATTAGTACCTTGCGTGTAAAGAGGTATTGTTAGATTTAGACTCACTGATTCAGAGTTTGTTTCAAACAAGCTATTTCCTGAAACGCTATCTCTTCTAGTAATATCAGCATCTAAATCCAACTGAGGATATAACTGAGAAGTTCTTTGATCTATTTCAGATTCACTAGCTTCAAGTAAATATTTTGCTCTATTGATATTAGGACTAACAGAAATTGCCGCACTCATAGCATCATCAAAATTCAATGGTATTTCAGGTAAAGCTGTTGGCATTAACATATTTTCTGGTGGATCCATTTGAAAAACCCTACGATAGTTGGATTTTGCATTTATATAATCACCATTTGCAATAACTCTGTTAGATACAGCATTTGCCAACCTTGCCTCTGATTGAGCAACATCAGTTCTTGTAGCATCACCAATTATAAAACGCTCCTTTGCAGACTCTAACTGTTGAGATAAAACATTTTCGTTATTTTCAGAAAGAATAAGAACCTTTTTTGTAAAAATAAGATCAATATATGCGTTTATACCCTCTAAAAGGAAATCTTGCTCAACTGAACGAAGTTCGTTTCTAGCAGCTAGCACCCTATTCTTTGCAGCCTTCAATGCATAGTAGGTTTCCCCACCACCAAAAATACTTTGCTGTATATCTAAACTTTGAGTGTCCGGATAAAACTTGCCACTATCACCATCTTCATTTTCTGACTTTGTATATGCATTGGAAATATTAGCACTTATTCTTGGTAAATATCCTGAGAAAGCTTGTGGAATAGTTTCATCAGACGCCTTCAACGCCTCTCTAGATGAATTTAAATTTGGATTTTCTTTATAAGCAACCGCAAGAACCTCTTCCATTGAAGTGGCCTCTAAATTTTGACTTAGAGGGTTCATATATGTAGATTGCTGATCGTAAACTTTGGATTGCGGATTTATAGGACGCTTTTGCTGCCTCTTAGAGAGAGATGATGGGCTTTTTTTTTCCTTCAAGGTTTTGGGTTTAGCCTCTTCATCAACAAATTCAAATGACCTTGATGATGCTGTATTCTTAATATTTGATGCATCAATTGTTAAATTAGAATCTGTATTCGCTGGCCTTCTAGCATTATTAGTAACAGGTCTTCTAGAAAGCTTTTCAGAAGGAGTAGTTACACTTGCCTCATCAGGAAAGGTGAATACGTCACCTTCATTTGCCAACTGAAATGGTTGAAAATGCGAAAAAGCGTACGACTCAGGTGTTTTATCAAGATGTTTCTTTAAAAAATTTAGTTTAAGGTATTCTTTAGAGTTTTTTTTTGTGTTTGTAGAATCTTCCTTATAAAGACCTTTCAACTGATAAGAAGGAATTTTAATAGGCTTCTTTTCAACTTCATAGCCTTCAGGAAGCAAGCTACCATCGTAAATATTAACTTTTTGACCTTTCAGCTCAAATTTTGAACCATCATCATCAAGAATATATCTTTTACCTTCTTGTTCCTTGTAGAACTTATCTCTTTTAATTTCAATAGAACGAACAGGAAGTGTAGGAGAAGCACCAACAATTGCATCTTGCGCAAGGGCGTGCATACCTAATTTTCCAGCATCTTTTGCCTCGGCTTCACTATAAGTGTAGCCTGAATATGGATCTCTAAATACTGAGTTTAAAACCTCAGGCTTATCAACTGTGGCACCAGGTCTAGTAAATGTTTCTTGCTGATGCATAGTTGTAGTCTTTACCACAGCAGGGTTTTCATCAACAACAACTTTGGTTTCAGCAGTAATAACTGGAATGGATTCTTCATAAACAACTTGCTTAGCTGCATTCAGATTTCTTGAATAATCAGAAATTGCAGGGTTACGTGTTTTTCTAGCATAACCATTATCGTAAACATCCCCACTTTCCAATGCGTTACGTAGTGACTTTGGAACACCACTATAATCTTCATATACCGCTTTAGAAGTTTGAGCAGCAACAGCTATTGGTGAAACACAAGCCGCAAGCGTTAATGCCACAATAAATTTTCTGCTATTTTTAGTTCTCATATACCAGCTCCCCAGATATAAATGTTTTAAGTATCTTACCCTTAAGCCTTTTACCATCAAAAGGCGAGTTTACTGATTTACCAGAAAACTCTTCAGGATTTACTTTTCGTTCTTTGTTTATATCAAATAAAAACAAATCTGCAACACTGCCTTTACTCAATTTACCTTTATTTTTCAAGCCTAAAAACTGCGCAGGCCTTAAAGACAGCAATTTTATGATCTCAGAAATTGAGAACCCTTCAGACATTAATGATGTGATAGTAGCAGAAAACATAGTTTCCAAGCCTATTACGCCAAATTTAGCATCTGATAAAGGAAGGCGCTTTTGATCTTCCGAACGGGGCATATTATTACATGAGATAAAATCAATAATATTATTTTTCAATGATTTAACTAATTCCCGCCTATCATCTTCAGACCTAAGGGGTGGGCTTGTTTTTGCAAATGTCCTGTAGTTATTCGCCTCAACATCCGTTAATGAAATATGATGCGGGGTAACACTCGCAGAAATTTTTGAGTTGGTCTCTTTATATTTTTCTAATGTCTGCACTGATTCTTTTGTAGAAACGTTAAGCGCGTGATACCTAACACCAATCAAAGTTGCTATCGCCAAATCTCTTTCTAAGCCAATCTTCTCAGCAATGTTTGGTATGCCTTCAACGCCAAGCCTACTAGATATTAACCCCTCATTAACAACCCCACCACTAGACAAATAATTATCATTTGGCTGGTGAGCAATTAAAAGATTAAAGTTTGCCGCATACTCGCATGCCCTTCTAAATATCATAGAATCTTGAACATTTGCAGACCCATCTGAAACACCTTTAATTCCTGCTTTTTTTAACAGGCCAATTTCCGATAGTTCTTTACCTTCAATATTTTTGGTGACTGAGCCAAATATTGTTACGTTACAATAAGATTTTTCTTTTGCTCTATTTTTAATGAACTCTAAAATTGTTGTAGTATCTATAGCTGGAGTAGTATCTGGCATTATGTTAATAGTAGTTACTCCACCTGCAACAGCTGATTTTGTAGTTTCGTTCAAATTTTCTTTATACTCACCAGCTGGCTCACCTATATGCGCCTGAACCTCAATTAAACCTGGCGCTAAATGCATACCTTCACAATCAATAATTTTTGCACCACTAGTTATGTTTGATTTTTCCAGTGAACCAACGGAATCTATAATCCCATTTTTTACCAAAAGTTCACCTTTTTGCTCAGTTCCATTTTCAGGATCAACTAAAATAGCATTTTTAAAAAGAACCACATTTTTAACTTCAGTATTTGGGTAAGAAAATTTCGACATTACTCAGATCTCCCTTTTAATAAAGCTTCCAATATCGCCTGACGCAACGCCACACCCATTTCCACCTGATCCAGTATCAAACTTTTTGTAATATCATCAGCAATATCTGACTCAATTTCTAAACCACGGTTTATTGGCCCTGGATGCATTACAAATACATCTTTAGATGCCAGAGATAGCTTTTTACGATTAAGGCCGAAATAGTGGAAATACTCCCTTTCACTAGGAAAGAAGCCTCCCTTCATACGCTCTTTTTGCAACCTCAGCATCATCACAATATCCGCACCCTTAATTGCATCTTCAAGGTTGTTAAAAACTTTAACACCCATTTGTTCTATTTCAGCAGGTAACAATGTGTTAGGCGCAGCAACACTTATATCTGCACCCATTTTATTTAGTAGCTGAATGTTTGATCGTGCGACCCTTGAATGCTTAATATCACCAGATATAGTGACCTTCAGCCCCTTGAAATTGCCAATTTTTTTCTTGATTGTTAGTGCATCAAGTAAAGCTTGAGTTGGGTGAGAGTTCCATCCGTCACCAGCATTAATCACGCTACACTTTACCTTCTGAGATAAAAGCTCAACCGCACCACTTTCACCGTGCCTAATTACAATAAAATCAGGATTCATCGCATTAAGCGTTAAGGCTGTATCAAGAAGTGTCTCCCCCTTTTTAGTGGAGGATGTTTCTGTATCCATATTAACCACATCAGCTGAAAGTCTTTTTCCTGCTAACTCAAAAGATGTGCGGGTACGTGTTGAGTTTTCAAAGAAAAGATTAATTAGAGTTTTACCGTATAGAATATCAGATTTTTTTATATCACTACGGTTTAGGTCAATATATTTATCGGATAAGTCTAAAATGTGGGAAATATCTTCCGGTGATAAAGATTTTATATCTATCAAATGTTTGTGAGGATATTTATATTTGCTCATTTTACAGCTATTTTAGAGCTATCATATATCTCATGTCTATCCTCAATGCAAGTTATTTTAAAGCAATTAACCTTTTGTTAACTAATTTATGATATAATTCTTTTGCAAAAATAATTTTCAATGAAAATTTCCCTAGAAAAATTAATTTTTCTAGATTTAAGATATGGCATTATTTAACCAGGCCAAAAGAGCCTGCAGCGATGGAACATTATTGTTCATCATCGCTTCTCTATTACTGTTCGCAATATTATTGTGGTTGGGCAGTGTAGAGATTATGGATGTGGAAGGATTTATTGAATCTTCCATAGACATAAAGTAGGTGGCCGGGAGGAGGGAGATTGGCAGATTACTGCATCCCTCCTCCTTTTTACTCAAGCTTTAAATACTGCTATTTAGCATCCAGCCGTTTTTTTCGTGAACGGTGATTCTACCAACCATTAAGTCAACAGTTGCTTCGTCACCTGCTTCAGACGCCGAATCAAAAGCCACTTTTAAAGATTCAACAATCTTTTTTTGGTCTTCGGCTAATTGCTTAACCATTTCTGAGGCTTCAGTATTTTCATCACCATCAGAAATTTTTGTTCTAGAGGTATATGACTTAAACGAACCTGGAGCTTTTTCACCTAAAGTTCTAATACGCTCCGCTATTTCATCAATTGCTGCGGCAAGGTCAGTATATTGCTCTTCAAATAGTAAATGTAATGACCTAAAGCTAGGCCCCGTAACATTCCAGTGGAAGTTTTGAGTTTTCACATAAAGAGCATAACTATCTGCTAGTACTTGCTTTAGATTTTCTGCTGTTTTGTTCGCCATTTTCTAATCCTATTTTTTGTTTCTAATTATTTTCCAATAACTATAGCTTGCGCCACCGCTTTTAGAACTGCCGCAATTTTAATTGTAGATTGGACACCTTGCTTACTTAAGCCTTCTTTTGTTACTTTTGCAACATGGGATTTAACGCAAAATTCACACCCATTAATTGCAGACACAGCAATTGAAGTAAGCTCAAAATCAACACCGCTAATGCCATGACTTGCTATTACTTGCATACGTAGACCCGCGGATAATTTCATATATTCATCATCACCAGTAAAATGGATAGTACGATAATAAACATTATTCATTGCCATAATTGTCGCAGAAGATTTCGCTGCCTCAAATTCCGCTTCTGAGATTTTAGATTGAAATTCATCAACAATTTCAGAAATTACCACTTCATTTTGCGTTGTATATGCTGAAGCAATTGCAATTTGCGCAACCTGAGAATCAGTCAAACCTTCATAGCCAGTAGTTAAAACCGAACCTAAGTTTAAGCGAATATCTTTTGCATAATCACCAATTTGTGATTTTAAGTTATCTATAGACATAAAAACCTCCCGTTATTATTGTTGTTATTTAGATTCCCACCTTCGTGGGAAGGACTAATTTTATTAGGTCTAGAAGTTTAATATTATTTTTTGAATTGGGCTAGGCAACCAAGGTAATTATTTTTAAGCGTATTATAAATACATGATAAAATAATTATCCACAGGGTAACGAAGCCCAAAAGAAAAAATTTAAACTATGCTACCTTTATAGTTTCTTCGCCCTTATTCCAGTTACATGGGCAAAGCTCATCGGATTGTAGACCATCAAGAACACGTAAAACTTCTTTAGGGCTACGACCAACAGAAAGATCAGTTACATATACGAAGCGGATAATTCCTTGAGGGTCAATGATGTAAGTTGCACGCTGCGAAACACCTGCTTCTGGATCTAGAATACCTAAAGACTCAGAAAGCTCACGCTTTACATCAGCTATTAGTGGAAATGGAAGCTCACGTAAATCATCATGAGAGTTTCTCCAAGCCATGTGAACAAATTCACTATCAACAGAAGCACCTAAAACTTGCGCGTCTCTATCTGCAAATTCACCAGTTAATTTGCCAAATTCTGCAATCTCAGTTGGGCAAACAAATGTAAAATCTTTCGGGTAGAAAAATAACACTAACCACTTACCTTCATATGTATTGTTGTCTATTTCTACAAATGAATCTTTTATATCATTAGTTGTTGTAGCAGTTACTTTAAATTCTGGTAGTTTTTGACCTATTCCTAACATTTAATTTTCTCCATTTTGTTAGTTGTTAAATTATAGTAAGTAGAAGTTAATTATTTAATTTCTGTTTACAAGTTAAGTTTATACCTATTTTAAATTAATTTGTACAATCAATTGATTTTATGAATGTGATAGTCTATACCTATCATAACAATAAATATAAGGAAGATAATGAATTTACGTGACCTAAAATATCTTGTTGCATTAGACAACTATAAAAGCTTTAGAAAGGCAGCTGATGCAGTCTTTGTAAGCCAGCCGACCTTGAGCATGCAAATAAAAAAACTTGAAGAGTTTTTACAAGTTCAACTAATTGAAAGAAACAATAATAACATTCTTTTGACCCGAGCAGGCAAAGAGGTTTTAGAAGAAGCGAAAATAATTTTAGGACATGAGCAAAGCATCTTAAATATTGCTAAAGCATATAGCAACCCACTAAGTGGAGAAATTAAGATTGGCGGCTTCCCAACACTAGCACCATATTATTTCCCTAAAATTATACCAACTATTAGAAAGCATTTCCCCGAATTAAAATTATATTTAATTGAAGAAAAAACTGAAATCCTTACTAAAATGCTCAAGGAAGGAAAAATTGATATAGCATTCTTAGCACTACCAATTAAAGAAACTGAATTTGAATCAATAGAGATTTTTGAAGAACAGTTTTATTTAGCCGTCCCAGAAAACCATAAACTAGCTAAGCATAAATCTGTTAAGCCGAGTGATTTAGAAGGTGAAGACTTGCTTTTGCTTGAGGATGGACATTGCCTGCGTGATCAAGCTATCAGCTTTTGCGAGGCCACTGGGGTTAAAGAAGATAAAAGCTTTAGAGCAACTAGCTTAGCAACTTTAAGGCAAATGGTATTAGCAGAAGTAGGGATAACTTTAATGCCTGAAATAGCAAAAAAAGATGACGGACTAGTTTATATAAAGTTTGAAAAAGACACTGCTGCCTATAGGAAAATCGGCCTTATTTATAGAAAAAATAGCCATAGAGAAGATTTATTCAGAAGCATTACTGATAAGATTATTTAGGTTAACACTTTGTTAACTATTTTCGTTTATAATAATATTATAATACCTTGATAAGGAGATAGGAGATTATAATGACCACAAAAAACGGATACGATGAAGGCTTCAAGATAGAAAGAATTGACTATAGCAAGCACCCAAAAACCAATCTCTTTATAGAAAAATATTTAGGTTTTGACTTGAGTAAACGAGAGCCAGAAGAATTCGTTACTGCAAGAGAAGAAATTAGACAGTTTATGATTGATCACTATCCAGTTAATGAGTTAAAAGAAGCCTTAGAAACTAGTAAGAAAAATTACAAAGATAATCCAAGTATATTGGAAATTATAGATAACGCTTATAAAGAAGTTAATTTATTACAACAAAAAATAAAAAACTTCTACGGAGAAACGGAGTCTGAA
>CAYGRX010000001.1:0-53291 GCA_964352365.1 uncultured Rickettsiales bacterium | reverse complement strand
AAAAAGAGGTTATTAAATTAGTAGAGTCTAAGTTTCCAAAAAACTTTGGTGATTCAGATAATTTTAGGTTTGCGGTGACAAAGGAACACGCAGAAGATTCTTTTGAAGATTTTTTAAATAATAGGCTAGCGAAGTTTGGTGAATATCAAGATGCAATGCGCAATGATTTAGAGCTAGGCTTCCACTCAATTATTTCGATGTATATTAATGTTGGCTTGCTCGATCCTCTGGAATGCTGCAAAAAAGTAGAAAAGGCATATAAAAATGGAGAATGCGAAATAAATTCAGCCGAGGGCTTTATACGACAAATTATTGGCTGGCGAGAATTTATAAGGGGTGTGTATTGGCATTTTATGCCTGAATATAAGAAAAAAAACTATTTAGAAGCAAAAAATAAATTGCCAGATTTTTTCTGGGATGAAAGCAAAACTGATATGAATTGCATGAAAAAGGTAATTGGTCAGACCAGACGTAACGCATATTCCCACCATATACAAAGGTTAATGATTACAGGTAATTTTGCCTTGCTAGCGGGCATTCACCCTGATGAAGTAAATGAATGGTATATGTCGGTTTACATAGATGCGTTTGAGTGGGTGGAGCTTCCAAATACTCATGGAATGGCGATTTATGCTGATGGAGGCTTGGTAGGCTCCAAACCTTATGCGGCAAGTGGAAAATATATTAATAGAATGTCAAACTATTGCAAAGGATGCAAATATAAACCTAGCAAAAATTTAGGCGCTGACGCCTGCCCTTTTAATTATTTATATTGGAATTTTATTATCAAGAACCAAGATAAATTAAAAAATAATATGAGGATGAAATTTCCTTATTTAAACTTAAAAAAGAAAGATCATAAGGAGATAGAAGATATAGTTGCACAATCTAGAGAGTTTATGAATAGCTTAGAGAGTTATTAAAATCTAATATCTCTCGTAGCGTTGTTTTCTGGTTCATAGAGTAGCGCATTTGCTATTTTAATAGAATCTATTCAAATGTAATTACCTCCAAAAGCTTTACTATATGGGTTTTTACATATCTTGGCTTAACAGCACCTATTATTGCTTTTCTTTCATTATGATTTGAAAAAGTTTTTCTTGGTATATCTTTAACCAGTCTTGTTAAACACGCTTCGTTAAGTAGAGCTATTTCATCTGCATCGCTAGCTGATTTTAAATGTTTCAAATTAGCTAACAAACTATTTACTCCTCGTTCTATTATAGAAGCTTTGATCTCACCCTTAGTTTCACCTTTAAACTTTTGGCTCATATTTAAATTTCAACATAATGTTTCAAACATGAAAATATAATAAAAAATGCTAATTTTTTATCTTTTAACAAAGTTTAGTTTTATGCCGTTTTTAGGTCGTGTAGTTGCCCTACTAACTGGTTTAGGAGTTTGCCCTTTAGGGTTTTCAACCTTGTATTTGCTTAATATGTTTGCCAAAATCAACAAAGCTTCTTGATAAGCAAAACCAGCACCTACGCAAACTCTTTGCCCCTTACCGAATGGTATGAATGAGTTTTTGACTGATTCAGCTTGAGCTTCATTCCCAAATCTTGCAGGGCAGAATGAATGAGGATCTTGCCAATGGTTAGAGCTACGATGAATAAGCCACGGAGAAATAACTATTTCTGTGCCTGCGTCAAATTCTTGATCCCTTATACAAGTTCCATCATTTTTAACTTCACGAGGCAAAAAACTAACTGGCGGGTATAAGCGCAGAGATTCCATAAACGCGCTTTTAAGTATTTTTAAGTTTTTTATAGATTCAAAACTTATCTTACCATTAATTTCACTCTGTTTAATTTCTTCAAAGGCTTGTTGTTGCATATGTGGACATTTTGAAATGAGATATAATGTCCAGGTCAGAGCTGTTGCTGAAGTTTCATGACCTGCGAGAAACATTATACCCATTTGATCAACAAGCTCTTTTAACCCAAATGACTCACCTGTTTCAGGATGTTTTGCTTTTAGTAAACTATCAAGAATATCTTGGTGCTCAACTTTGTTCTTATCACTGTGAAATTCGTCAAAACGTTTCTTTATTATTGGCTCAAAGATATTTCTAATTCTTAAAGAGGCTTTCTTGACATTTTTTTCACTAAATCCTTTTGGAAGCTTAAATAAATTTAAAACATTGGTAATCTGCGAATGTTTTTGAAAAACGTCAAAAGACTCAAGAACTTCTGCGGCATCTACCTTAGAAAGGTTCGTAGATAAAATTGTGCGAAAAATTATATCCGCCGTGACATGCGTCATAAGTGGATCAATATGAACTGGTTTGGAAACATCACAATCTTCAATATTACTCATCAAAACCGAGACGGCATCATTCATGGTGTTAAACACACGCCGAAGGTTTGTATGAGTAAATGACGGATTCATCATTTTGCGTTGATTTTTCCACTTATCTCCGTTGGTAGTAAATATACTTTCACCAAGTAATGGCTCTAACATTTCATGTAACATCTGGCTTTTGGGGAAGTTATCAGGCTCCTTCTCCATAATTCTTTTTACTGAAGCTGTGTCGTTCACAATCCAGAAATCTGTTCTCGGAGATTTTATTTTACCCATTTTCATGGTGTAAAATTTTTCCATAAATCCATTAATAAGTGAGCCTAAATTGAAAGGCATATTAACAAAAACAGCTAATTTAGATTTATATGGCTTGGGGTATGGGGGAGTAAATTTTTCTTCATCCATAGCTTTTAAAGGAAATAATTTAGTTAATGGCAATACATTAAGGGTTTACCAGACATCTAGAGACCTAGAACTGGCGGTGAGGAGACAGCCACAATAACAAAATAAACAACTGAATATAAACAATTAGTTATTAAAGTCATTTAACTTAAACCCCCATTTAGACCCCCACAACAATTATTTGGAGCTAAATTAAAGCACTATATCACTAATTAATAATAACAAAATTTAGCATTTTTGCCCGTACATGTCACTTGCTTTTTTGAAGGGGGCGATTGAGTTAATTAAGCAGTTCTTCTATTATTTAAATTTAGCTGGTTTTCGAACTCATTGATTAAAGAATCCATTGCTTTAAACCACTCAACGATTTCATAATGTTCTGCTCCTGATTTTTGATACTTACATGATTCCAAAAGTTCATCTATATTCATTTGAGGTATAAAAAATTTATTTGTGGTTCGTTTGACACTTAACTTCTCTGACTTTATAGATGATTGAAGCTCTGAGTTTAAAAGACTCACATCGGAATTGCATATATCATTCTTAAATGTTTTTAGTATCCCTGATTTCCCTGTGAGATCATTAAAATCATAATTGTTTTCAATATCTCTAAATAAGCTGTAGTCACCATTAACCATTCCCTTCAGGGTTCGCCAGTTAAGATAATTTTCTATCTCTCTTTTTCTGGTACTCACAGCTTTATGGTGTGACAAAGAGTTTAGCTTATCTATATGATCTCTCTTTGCCGTATCTATTAAATCAGTTTCAGACTTTTTATCTGAGTCTAAAAGATAAAACTTGGGTAAATTTAAACTCGATAAGTAATCTTGTTCAACCCAACTTTTAAGCTCATCACCAGCATATGGTAATATTAAATATTTAGCACCATCACTCAAATCAATATTAGTTTTTTTGGCATCAAACAGTAATCTTGAAAAATGTTTTAAAGCAAAAATGTCAGAACTACCTTCTACACATATTATTAACTTAACGTTATCAATATTATCTAATGGATTAGGAAGTACCCCCAGTGTATTAGCTATCTCTTTTTTTATCTCGTCATTTCCACCACCTATGCTTGAGCTTTTAACTTTAACGAGGTTATTCAAGTCACGAACCACATACCTGATGCTATTAACTGGACAAAGCTGCGCAATAGCTGGGTTGTGAGTGGTAATTATTACTTGGTCATCAGTTTGGGACAACTTTTCTAAAGTTTTATAAATTTCTATCTGATTACTTGGGTGTTGAAAAGTTTCAGGCTCTTCAAGAGCATATATAACATTTCTTTCCCCAGCAGATTTAAGTTTCTTTTTCTTAGCTTCGTTTTGTAAAAAGCTTAACAAGACCAATCTTCTAAATCCAGACCCTCTTTTATTCATAGGCAAGTCATTTTCATCCTTAATAGTAGGCTTAAACATAGCCTCCCACTTCTTTTCTATTAACTCTGGTCTTAATTCTTTATCATCTATTATCTCTGGAAAACTTTCTTTCATTTGCTCGATCACTTCCTGAGTAACTTGCTCAGTATGAGTCCTTATTAAAGAACTTAAATCTTCAAACTTCTCTTTATATATTTCTACCGCTTGCTTTACAGATAGACTGAGAGGATTTTGAACTTGGTCGTCAGTATCCCGAGCCTCTCTGTCAGCTCTAAATAATTGATATATTGGTAAATAACTAGATAAAAAATTAAAAATATTCAGAGCTTCCGAATCTTTTTTATCAGCTTCAATATCTATAGTTTGTATCTCATAGTCACTTTTAAAATGATTATATATTGATTTTCTAATTTCTTTCTTAACTGATTTATTTTCGCATCCAATGTTATTTTTTTCTAATATTTCTTTTAATTTTTCTATTTTTAACAACAATAAGCTAGACTTGAATTTAGAGTGAACTGGATGGTCTGATTTGAAAGATATTTTTGGTTTCTTAATTTTTCCGTCTTTAGTTTCAAATATTTTTTTAATAACTAAAAAACTCTCCCCTTGTATAGAATGTATTAAATACTCTTCACCCAAGGTTGTTACAGCAGAGTCATCGACTACAATATTCATTTCAGGGCTACATTCAAAATAACACTCGATGTAGAATTGACTTTCACCTTGAGAATTTATGCACAAATCATCAAACTCTGCTTTAACTAGGTTTTCACCAAAAAAAATATCCAAGGCTTCCAAAATGGTTGATTTACCAACATCATTTTTGCCTATCACAGCAGTTAAATCATCTATTACTATCTCTTCCCTATCTTTAAAACCTCTAAAGTTTTTGACCGCGAGCCTCTTCAACTTCATATAAACCTCTTATACTTGAGGTTGCAACATTACAGTTTCTAACTGCTTTTACAAGTTGTTATCACATAGTTTTTTATATCTTAACAAGATTATGATTATAAACATATCTCATATAAACCCCTTAATTCATTCTTTTCTGTTGTAAGTTTAGTATATTTTTTTACACTGTGTTTGGGTTGGTTTGTTTTTAACCAATCTGGGGCTTTACAACCTCTTAGTCTAATGCGGTGCAATTTCAAGCTTGTATCGTTAACAAATATGCTTGTCTTCTCGACTTCTGGTCGGGGAGACTTCAGTGTATGTTCAGAACGCTTGCGTTTAAAGACTGTTGTGAATCTTTCATTAGACGGATTTTGTAAACTCCCCGATCACCAATTGAGTTAACCTTAACTGGTGGTCTATTTTTATAACAAAATGGAGTTGAAAAAATGACCGAAGATAACAAACATGACGAAACTAGCCTGCCACCTAAAAAACCTAAGAAAGCAAAATATAATATACTGAAGGACAGTAAACTTAATAAAGCTGATAAAATACTAGCTTTTATATTTGTAATCTCCTGTATATTCGCTCCCTTCCTCGCAATACTACCTGCTGTATTAATAATTTATATTCGAAAAAAGAAAACCTACCCAGAATATAGAAGCTACATAATTAAAAAGATGGCATGGGTTAGTTTATTTGCGCTAATAGCATTTCATCTTTTACCAAACTTAATGGAGGCATCCAAGCCCGTAGCCTTCAAAGAAATACCTGAATGCAATAATGAGTATGTGGTTCAAAATGTTAAAAGAATACAATTTAATATTCCGTTCTCAGGCAATGCTGCAAAAATTAGTAACCTTCAGAATATCAAACCTAACTATAGAGGACTGCTAAAAGATAGAAGTGGTAACTCTGTTGGTAGAGTATGTGATGCGATAGCTCAAACGAACATGGGCACACAAAATATTCAATATGTAATTAGTTGGGCTGATAGAAAGGCAGGAACTTTATATTTTGAAGCAGAAATTAGATAGTTAACATTTAGCTAAGGAGAATATTTGAGGCAGGCGGTAATTTATATTAACGTGCCTAAGGAGATGCACGGAAGTTACTGGAGTGTATTTGAAAGACAAAACACTTCCTGCCTCGAGACAGCAATTTGTAACGGATTAGTTGTTCAGAAAACTTTCTTTGACCATAAATATAAACTCAAAAGACATAACCGCCCCAACTTTGATTGGATGTTAGATTATCTAATCACTAAAAAAGATACTCCCTACACTATTATACTGGATAGCTTGAGCCTAGTTGCAGACACCGAAGAGAAAATTACCGAGAAACTAAAATATATTAGACGACAAAATAAGAATCTTACCATTATTGAAGTTGATGCATTTGATAATCACGAAGAGTTACTATCAAAACTAGGTCTAGCCTTCACCCAACCAAACCTTTTAGACGCTTTTGACCTAGATTAGCCTCACATTAGCCCTGTAAGCGTTAATGAGGGGTAAGTTTTAACTTTCGGGAACAGGCGGAAGGGTTGAGAGTTTAGAGCGAAATAAAAAAGTGAAAAAAATTGAACTTTGTTAACGAAAAATTAACCTTTAACTGTTAAAATCGGAACTATATTATTAAAAATAAATGTAGTGTTTGCGATGTTTCATAAAAAACAAAAATCAGTTAACAGCCTGAATTTTCACCAATCAGAATTCTTTGAAAGGGGGCAAAAACACTACCTTTTACAGCAAATGCCAGGTGATAATAGTACCAGCTATGAAGGGTTTGTAGAAACTACCCGGAGGCAAGAAGGAGAATCAGTAGTAGATTACCATGATAGGCTTTTAAGAATTGAACATTTAGGCATAATCTCTGATGAACAGCAACGAAATGAGTTAAATACACTGATTGAAAAGGTTGCATCTGGAATTGACTCGGGTGTACATGAGTATAATTCTGTTGCAGATTTAAATCACAAAGAAATGGAATCTGGTGTAAAAGAATACATACCAAAAAGTGCTGATGGAGAAATAGTGGCTAGAGCTACATTTTCTCGAAGACAGAACGATGAGGTTGATGTTGAAAAGTTTACATATGTAGATTCAACAGGTTATAGAGTAAAATATGAAAAAGATGGGAATGACTTTACTGTTACTTATAGTAACTCTGATATTGAAAGAACTTTAAGTGATGTTGAAGGATATAGTGAAATCGGTAATATTATTGCAGATTCAAGATTCATCGAGGAAATAATTTATATTGATGGGTCAAATGACCCTGCTGAACAAAATGTACCAAGTAACACCGTATTTGATGGGAGTCAAGCTAGTAGAATAGAGGTTCTCGCAAGAATAGGCGTTCTAACCTCAAGTGAAGCTGAAGAGCTGCGCAATATAAGGAATTTAAGTGATGACCCCGAATTTAAAGAGCTGGCTACAGGAGTTGCTCTTAGCGAGATGTCAAGCTGGGGCAATCAGTTGACAGAAGCGCCTCACGATACAAGCACAAGAAAAGGTTTGGACGAGTATTTAAGAGAGGGCTCTAATATGGCGGAATTATCTAAAGATAATTATTTTGAAAAGCTTGCAGCAGAATATAACTCTAAAGATGAAAATCCTAAAAGACAAAAATAACCCTAATCACCAAAACTCAACCCCTCACAACCTCATACAAACCTAATTCATAACTTTTCCGAAGCGGGGCAAGGGTTTATTAGTTGTTAGCTTTATACGAGGCTTGTACCCGTAAATGTAGCTATAGTATAGGTTTAGAGCTTTTCTTTTTGCTGAAGTGTCCTGATATTATTAGACTTAGTAAGTTGTAGAGGTTTTGTATCAATATACCAACAATTCTAGAAATGTTTTATTACAGGAATTTACCCCCTAAACCCCCTCATAAGAGAAAAGGGGTAAAAGGGGTAAATTTAAACCAAGTTTGAATTTATGCGATACTTTTCAGGTCTTGCATCCACTCTTATTATATATTTCCTATCTTCTAAAATCTTTATTATCTCTTTCAATTTTTCAGACTTATTATAATACCCCTTATGATCTTTCTTATTTTGCCAAATTTCACTATAATAGAATTCAAGATAACCACCCCTTAAAAAACTAAAGAGATTTTTTGCTCTTTCATCTTCATAATTAAGTGCCGACAGTGAAATGAAATTATAAAAAGAGTTTATGTAATAATCGATAATGATTTTTGCCTCCTCAACAGTATCTTCACAAATTTCAGAAAGTTCATTTCCAGAATTCTTAAGGCAGTGCAAAACACCAATTATTCTATAAAAATTAACCTCTAACTTACTAGAATATTCTGCAACATAGTCATTTTCATCTATAGATAGTTTATTAATTTCCTTTCTATAACTTTTAGCTAACTCAGAAACCTTGGATGAAAATTTAATTAATTTATATTCCCTTTCACCTAAATCATTTTGAACAACCTCTTCTGATAATTTATCAAAAACGAACTGTTCATATTTCTGAACTACACTTTTATCTGGTATATAATAGTCAAATTTTTTTAACTTTTTTTCGCCTCCTATATAATTTAAAACTCTTGCACCTAAGCCACCATCCATATAGTGATTCTTATTCTTCATTTTATCAAATACTCTAGTTTGAACCATTATAGCTAGTATCAACAAACCCTCTTGTATAAAGGTTGTTTCTTCTTGCCCCTTTCTATCAATTGCAACTGAACCTCCATTAAAAAAGTTATTAATATCTGCGTCATTAGCAGAGCCACTACTATATTTACCCCCTACTATGTTGGATAGAAAATTCATTCCCTCATCAGTTGATATAATAATTTTTTCTTTATTTTTAGAAAGTAAATCTATTAAAGCTTCTGCGGTAGTATTGTTAGCTATAATTCTATTTTTAGTTTGTCTCTGATAATTTTTGTATGGGTTAATAATTTTGTTATATATCGCTGTTTTACCACCACCACTATTTACAAAGGATATTGACCATAAAACTAAATACTCAACATGGCCTTCCTTTACTTCAATTTTAAATTTATCAGCATATAAACTGCTACTAAGTGCAAGCGCTAAATTAAAACCAATTTCAAAGTCTATTTCTACCTCTTTTGAATATTCTCTAACCGCATCAAAGACTGGAATGCCTAACAAGAAGTTGTCAGGTAACTTTAAACATCTCATTTTACTTAATAAGTCGGGCTTAGAATCGCTTGCATAAATTTCTTTATATTTTTGGTAATCATATTTGATATTCATAATTTTTTCCTTTTAGGTTGGTGCTACGCACTGGTAAAGGTCACGTAGCACTTTTGATAAGTTACTACTTTTTTCTGCCTTCTTCGGATAACCGCTCAATTAAAGATATAATATCTTGAGCAAGCCAAAATGACCTTCTGCCTATTTTTATAGGCTTTGGGTAATCGTGAGTTTTAATTCTTTGATAATAGTAAGATTTTGACACCCCACCGAGCATCTTTAAGACTTCTTTTAAACTGAGAAGACAGTTTTTATTATATAAAAAATTACCTTTCATAATTTTCTCCTTTTTCACGAAAGCTTCATTGCCTTCGATAAGAAGAAAAATAAAATTTTAGGTAGTCAAAAACAGGGTAATAAAGTTTTTAAGACTTTATAACCACCCTTTTAAGATATTGATATTTTGATGTTTTTAGTAAATTTCATTAGAGTTGTTTATTACTGCCTTTATTACTCATTTTTTTTGATAAGTTTTTGGCAATCTGCACTTTGAAATCTAATAAAAAATCATGAACATATTCTTTTACTATGTGCTTAATTTCACCTGTATATTCAATTCCATTTTCTCTTGCTAGTTTTTGCAATTTCTCTTTTTCTTTTTTAGCATCTTTAAACGCTTCATTAGAAACTATCCTCTCTATATAAGTTTTTATGATAAGGGCATTGCCTTCATCAGACCTATGACTCCTTTTCTTTTTATCTTTGGCTATATATTCTAAATCTGACAATATTCTCTTTACGTCGTATACAGGTTTTTTATTTGAGCTTTCTTCAGACAATTCTTTTTTCAAGGATTCAATCTCTTCCTTCATTTTTTTTACAACAGAGTCTTTCTCCTCGCTATCTCTAGAGTTATTAGGGCTAGTAATATAAATATTATTTTGTAATGAATTTTCATTTCCTATTTTATTTTCATTGTTTCTATCATCTCTCATATCAAATCGATTATTATAATTTACTAACTCGCTTGAAGCACCTTGATATAAAGACTTATCTTTAAATATCTCCAAAAAATCAAATTTTAGATTTAAGTTTCTATTTTTCATGCACCAATCAAAAAAATCTTTAGCACTCAAATCCTCAGAATTATAAAAAGCTCTCTCAATTAGTTCCGTTATTTTTCTATATTCATCTATAAAGGGAGCATTACCAAAGTTATCTAAATAAATTTCTAAACTAGTCTTATTTACAATTTTTGGTTCTTTTCCTAGGCTTAAAGCTACAGCCTCATCCTTACTGAACCTTGCCGCACTTATCCAGAAATCTAAATTAGCTTCTGCAAAACCGTCGCTATATAAATCTTTTTCTTCCATAAGTAGCTATCACTCACCTCTTTTATCATCTATAAAATCAGCCCACCATTGAAGCATTTCTCTTCTTGGCTCTAAATATTGAGCATGATTATAACTTGCTCTTGAGCCGTTACTTTCAGCATGGGCTAGCTGAGTTTCAATATAATCTCGATTAAATCCTTTTTCATTAAGAATTGTAGAAGCTGTAGCTCGAAAACCATGAACAGTTGCCCTACTATGATAACCAAGCCTATAGAGTGCATATAATAGAGTATTATTACTTATATAAGTTCTAGGTTTATTGCGATTAGGAAAAACATGCTCATAATCACCGTTAATTTTTTGCAACTCCTCTAATATCTCCAAGGATTGTTTAGTTAATGGAACCCAATGCTCACGGCTCATTTTCATTCTATCAGCAGGAATTTTCCAGATTTTATCTTCAAAGTTTATTTCTGACCACTTTGCACCCCTTAACTCAATTGTTCTAACCATAGTTAAAATTAACAACTTAAAACCTAGCTTTGTTTGATAATCACCATCATAACTTTCCAAGGCTTTTAAGAAATCTGGCAACTCATCTTCTTTAAGGTGAGAATAATTATCTTTCTTGCGAGTTTTTAATGCTCCTTTTAAGTCTGGGGTGATATCTCTATCAGTTTTACCCGTTGAAACTCCATATCTGAATATCTGACCAGAAGTTTGAAGTAACCTTTTTGCGATATCTACAGCTCCACGCTTCTCAACAAGCCTAAGAACTGCTAATAACTCTGGAGCAGTAATATCTTTAATCGCTCTAGAACCTAGATTAGGAAAAATATCAGCTTCCAACCTTCTAATTACATATACAGCATGACGCTCAGTCCATTCATGCTTCTTATTATCATGCCACTCTCGAGCTATAGCCTCAAAACTATCTTCACTATTAGTTTGGGCAATTAGTTTCTTAAGTTGTTTTTCTTGAGAGGGGTCAATGCCTTCAGCTAGCTTTTTCTTAGCATCATTTGTTTTATCTCTAGCTTCGGCAAGCGATACATCAGGGTAAACACCTATTGATAGAGTCTTCTCTTTGCCATTAATGCGATATTTAAGCTTCCAGTATTTAGAATTGTTAGGGTGAACTAGTAAATATAAGCCTTTGCCGTCAGATTCCTTATATTGTTTTTCTTTTGGCTTTAGTGACTTAATTTTTTTATCAGTTAACTTCATTTGGGGGTCTATTCCAAAGGGGGTTAAAATTACACCCCCATTTATACCCCCAATTTGTCAGGATGTCAATGAACGTTAATATACTTCAGTGGACTTAAGATTGGCTTTGTAACTGGGGTTTGTGGACTTTAGTGGACTGCGGTGAACCATAAAATGGCGGATGAGGAGGGATTCGAACCCCCGGTACGCTTGCACGTACGTCAGTTTTCAAGACTGGTGCATTCAACCGCTCTGCCACTCATCCGTTACAATTGCTAGTTATTATCAATAATAAATAACTTCGAAGCAGTAATTAGCAAAAAACTTTACTATAATCAAGCAGAGATATTAAATAATACATACAATCAATGATTGTAATAAATATGGGGTTTTTTACGGTTGAGCGTGACTTTTGCGTATTTTTATGTTATAGTAACTATAAATTAATATAATTTTAACTAATTTATGAAGAAATTTTTTAACATATTACTTACATTTACCATAGGAGCATTATGTGTTTCTTGTAGCGGTGTGGATTATATGAATAGACAATCTTATAGTGAACTTAGAACTTCACAAGGTGTTCAGTCTTTCATACCAAGTAAGTTAGATAACAAAAAAGTTAGGGAATATGGTGGCGTTATTATTAAGCCTTCAACCATAACAGAAGCGGCCGACCTAAACGCTAACAGTCAAGTTGAAGAAGACAACTATTACGTTGCCTTTAAACGAGAAAAAAAGCGTTTATATGCTGAAACTTTGTTATTTAAATCAGACAATGAACAAAAAACAATAGTAGATCAAACTTTTTTTGATATGGGTTTTGATAGAAAAACTAAAGGTTTAAGTTTTAATCTAACTTTAAAATATTAAACCCTACATAATACCTAATTAAGAAATCGCACCTGAATTAGAAATAATTTTGCGTGCGATTTTTTTTGCCTTTTTAGCTTCCAACAACCATTTTATCCTTGTTATATCCATATAAATCAGTATTATCCCATAAGATCCCATAAAGATCCAAATAATATTTTTTAAGTTGAAACTTGTGATTAATGTCATTTTTTATATCTACATATACGAATAAAATAGATAGCAAAGGCAGGGTTTCTGTACCCTCCAGCTTCAGAGCGACGCTTGGCAAAGAGGATTTTTCTGGCATTGTTGCATATCCATCGTTTGTTCACCCTTGCATAGAAGCCTGCGGAATTTCGCGTATAGAACAGCTCACTGAAGCAATAGACAATATGGACCCCTACAGCGAAGATAGGGATGCGTTTGCAACAAGCATACTTGGTGGCGCGGAGCAACTTAACTTTGATAAGGATGGTAGAGTTACATTAAACGAAAAACTAAAGTCTCAAGCTAACCTGAAAGATCAGGCTGTGTTTGTAGGAAAGGGAAAAACTTTTGAAATATGGGAGCCAAAAGTTTTCAAGGAATATTCAGAGAAAGCTAGGGAATTAGCAAAAGAAAAACGTGGCTTATTAAGTTTAAATGGAAAAATTATTAATAAGGAATCTATAAACTAAGTAATTGGCCTAAAAGCTATGGGATATTTAAACATTACAGATTTTGAAAGAGAAGACCTTGAATATCTATTTGAATATTTAGAAACAGATAAAAATGAAAAAATAATGACTTCAGACGATCACATTTCAGTTTTACTAGAAGAATGTATTGAAGGCTTAAATATAAGGCCTAATAAAATATATATTGACTGCACCTTTGGAGCTGGCGGGCATACAAGAAGAATCCTTCAAGAACAGCCAGACATTAAAATAGTTGCAATTGATAGAGACCCTTACACTGAAAAATACGCTGATGAGTTAAAAGGCGAATTCGGTAATAGGTTTATGTTTTGGAACGGAAAGTTTAGTGATTTAGATTTAGCACTATCCGAGAATAGCATTGATAAAGTTGATGGAATTTTGATGGATTTAGGCTTTTCATCCATGCAAATTGATACACCAAGACGCGGTTTTTCATTCCAGCATGATGGCCCTCTTGATATGAGAATGGAAGATAGTGGCTTTAATGCTGAAGATTTTATAAATGAAGCCACAGAAGAAGAAATTGCAGGAATAATATTCAAATATGGAGATGAAAGAAAAAGCAGAAGAATAGCTTCTGCTATTTGCAATGAAAGGCAAAGTAATAGGATTGAAAGAACCAGCCAATTGGCAAATATTGTATCTAGGGCGGCTGGGAAATATAATGACACTATTCATCCTGCAACTAGAACATTTCAAGCAATTAGAATGCATGTAAATAATGAAGTTAATGAAATTAAAATTGGCCTTGATAAGGCGCTAAGAGCTTTAAATATTGATGGCAGGCTATGCGTTATTACGTTCCACTCAGGTGAGGATATTTTAGTTAAAGATTTTTATCGCGAAAAGTCTGGCGCAAAGGAAACTTTTTCAAGATATGTACCAATGCCTGATGTAACAGAAGAAAAACTTCAGGAGCTAAAAATCATAAATAAAAAACCAATAATATCCAATGAAGTTGAACTAAAATCGAACCCAAGATCAAGATCTGCAAAGCTTAGAGTAGCAGAAAAAATTAATGAGATTAAAAGCTAGATGATAAGATATAAGTTACATATATTTATTGCTACTATTTTAAGCCTAACTTTTGCTGTGTATCATTTTGAAAGCGAGGTAAACAAGTTGGATCTTGAGATTAATGACAAAATGGAACTAATCAACACATCTAAACGTGATATTGAAATTTTAGAAGCAGAATGGAGTTACCAAAACAACCCTGTTAGACTTGAAAAACTATCGAAAACTAGTTTTCCTAACTCTGTTAGCGCAAAAATGGCAACACCACGCTTGAAACATTATACAAATCTGCGTAATTTAGAAAATAAGAGAACATACTTATCTCAAAACGAAAATAGTAATTAAAGCAAATGGCAGCCAAGTCCAAAAGGCTCAATATTTCACTAGATGGTCAGCTGAACCAAGTTTTAGAGAAATCTAAAATCAGGCTTTTTTTCCTAATATCCGCCATAATAATTACATTCGTAATAATCGCCGCAAAAACAGTTAAGCTAACATTCTTCCTTGAAAGCGAAATACAAAGCAAACGAATCTATAGCTCTCAAAGCGCTGGCAATAATACGTCTAGACCAAAGATTTATGATAGGAATGGTGGCTTGATTTCATCAAATTTAACGACCTCATCCCTATATGTAAACCCTCAGATAATGATAGACAAAGAAATTGCGGCAAAAGAACTTTCAAAAATTTTTCCTGATTTAGATGAAAAAAATTTATTAGAAAAATTCAACAGTGATAAGGCTTTTTTATGGATCAAAAGAATTTTACACCCACAACAAAAATATAAAGTTAACGAGCTTGGAATACCAGGGCTGATGTTCAAGGACGAAGAAAAAAGAATTTATCCACATGCGAATTATTTTTCCCATACAGTTGGTATGGTTGGAGTAGATGGCAAGGGACTCGGCGGTTTAGAGAGATATATTGATGGAGTTAAAAACAAAGAGGATATTTATGAAGATGGAAATATAGAAGAGAATAAAATTAAAACCACCCTAGATATTAAAGTTCAGAGCGTTGTTAGGGAGGAACTTATCCAGCAATTAAAGAAGCATCATGCCAAGCGCGCGGTTGCAATTGTTCTAGATGTTAATGATGGAGGAGTTATATCCAGTGTTAGCCTACCAGATTACGATCCTAATATATCAAGCTCAATAGAAGAAAAATCATTATTCAATGCCGCAACAATGGCGAATTATGAAATGGGGTCTACCTTTAAGCCCCTAACATTTGCAATGGCTTTTGAAGAAAATAAAATTAAAATGTGGAGTAGTTTTGACGCCAGTAAACAAATTGAAATTTCAAGATTTACTATTAATGATTTTCACGCACAAAAACGTAGGTTGAGCGTTCCAGAAATTTTGATGTATTCATCAAATATTGGCACAGCAAAAATTGCAGAGAGGTTAGGCGACGAATTGATGCAAAAATATTTTAGGAAGCTAGGATTTTACGATAAATTAGATATTGAAGTAGCGGAAAAAACTAAGCCTATAATGCCGAAAACTTGGAGAGAAGTTACAACCTTAACTTCTTCCTACGGCCATGGCATAGCTGTTTCCCCTATGCATATTGCCTCAGCATTTGCCAGCACAATAAATGGCGGATATTTATATCAACCAACGATTTTAAAAAATAAAACAAGCAATGGAGTAAAGGTTTTTAGCAAAGATACATCTGATAAAATGAGAAAACTTTTAAGGCTTGTTGTTGGAAACAAGGAAGGAAGCGGGAAAAAAGCTGATGTAGATGGATATTTCGTTGGCGGAAAAACAGGCACAGCAGAGAAGTTAGACAGCAGAGGAAGATATAGTAAGCATGTGCTAATATCTTCCTTCATAGGTGTTTTCCCTATGAATGACCCACAATATTTAGTTTTAGTTTTACTTGACGAACCTAAAGCTACAAAAGATACTTGGGGTTTTGCTACTGGCGGCTGGGTTGCAGCTCCAGTTGTAGGAAATATTATTGAGCGTATAGGACCAATTTTAAAGGTGCAGCCAGTAGACAAAGATAACTACAAAATTAAACAAGATTTTAAAGTAAAGTATGAATTGTAACTTTCATATTATTTTAAAGACCTAAATAGCTTTAGGTTTGTTCAATACATCTAATACACTTTGCGCACTATCTGCAAAATTAGGTTTACCGAACTGAGTAATTTCTATTCTTGGGTGTGAAATATTAAAATCTACTTCAGGAAGTTCGTACAACTTGTCGAAAATTTCTGCAACTGAGTCGAGCTATATTTTACCAATGCCTCACTCAGAATACCAGTTTTAAAACTGCGTTGATTATTAATATCCGAGTTTAGAATTATAAAAATCTTGGTGAGATTGCCTAAAAACCATTCCTTCACTACCTCTGCCATATAATTCTGCGTCAGGAAGGTTTATGATTCTAATGTTCTTAGTACCAGCTGTTTAGCACTTATTTGATTTAGATTATACATTCGTCAATCTTAACACAAGAAGGTTAATAAAATCTTAACGCTAAAAATATTGATATTTCACAAGTTTGGGCATAGATAGTCTTTCATGAAATATTCTTCAAAAATTGCAAATCATGAAAAAGTTATTTTCACTCCCGTACCAGATGGAAGCGAGGCATTCATACTAAAAGATCTAGCTAAGAGTGAAAAAAATGGAATTCTTCATATTTGCAAGAATGATTTCTATTTAGATAAAATAAGAGAGATTTTAGAATTTATAGCACCTGAATTGGATGTTTTTGAGTTTCCCGCTTGGGACATAAACCCTTATGATAATGTTTCACCTAGCACTAGGGTAACTAGTAAACGCTTAAAAGCACTTGCCAAAATTGCTAATGGGAATTCAAAAAATCACATTATTTTAACTACTGCCAGCGCTTGCATTCAAAAAAATATCCCGAAAGATGTAATTAAAAAATCTAGCCTAAGCCTTAACAAAGGAAATGAAATTAAGCGTGATTTAATCACTGAGTTTCTAGTTAATAATAGCTATATTAATGTTGGCGCTGCTAGTGATAATGGCGAGTTTAGCTTACGAGGAAGCATTATAGATATTTTTCCACCAGCTCAAGAGTTTGGTATAAGAGTTGATTTTTTTGGAGATGAAATTGAATCAATTAGAAAATATGACCCACTAACTCAAATTAGCCACGGAGATATTGACGGCTATGATTTGATTCCTGCAAGTGAAATTATTTTAAACAAACAGAACATTGAGCGCTTTAAAGAAAATTTTATTAGTAAATTTGGTTTAAAGGCCAGTGATAACAATCCTTTATATGAAAATATTATAGATGGCCGAAGATTTGCAGGCATGGAGAACTTTCTACCGTTTTTCTATGAAAAAATTGATAGTATCTTCGATTATTTTGAAGGGAATATTATTTGCTTAGAAAATGACGTTCAGAATGTACTGTTTGAAAAGTGGTCACAAATTCAAGACGCCTATGATGCGAGAAATGTTTTTATAAAAAGTGGAAGATATAACGGCGTTGAAACAAACTTAATTGAGCCAAGCAAGTCCTATATATTAAATTGTGATTTCGATAAAATCATTTCAAAGATCAAAACTGTTCAATTTAATAAATTTAGTGAGGGTAAAGGTTCAACTGGTGGAATTGTTGAACTAGAATTTAAATCGAGTAGAAATTACTTTCAAGATTCTAAGGTTTTAAAATCTACAGCTTTAGATTTGCTTGAAAAAGATATTAAACCTAAAGTTGAATTAGGTAAAGGAAGAGATAAAACTAAAAATATAATCGCCTGTATCAGCAGTGGTAGTAGAGAGCGTGTCGCAAAATTACTAACAGAAACAGAAGTAAAAAATGTTCTGATAGATGATTTTGAAAAAGACTTAGTCTTAATAGACAAACAATCAGTTGGGCTATGCGTTTTAGGTCTAGATTCAGGATTTAAAGCTGAGGGTTTGAACTTTATTTCTGAAGCTGAATTATTTGGCGAAAAAGTTTATCGTAAAAAAAGAAAGGGCAGCGGAAAAGCTGAAGACTTTTTAAAAGAGGCGGCGAATTTAAATAGTGGTGAATTGATTGTTCATAAAGAACATGGAATTGGTAGGTTTGAAGGCTTAGAAACATTAGCGATTCAAGGCTTTCAACATGATTTCATTTTGCTTACTTATAAAGATGGTGATAAATTTTATGTTCCCGTTGAAAATATTGAGTTGATTTCAAGATACGGCTCTGCTGATGGAGTTGAACTAGATAAACTTGGCGGATTAGGGTGGCAAGAAAGAACAGCACGAGTTAAAAAACGCATCAGGGAAATTGCGAAAGATTTGATTCATATTGCTGCCAATAGAGAGTTAAAGCTAGCCCCTGCGTTTGATACTAGCTTAGGCGCTTATGATGAGTTCGCATCAAAATTTCCATATGTTGAAACGGATGACCAAATGAATGCAATTGAAGATGTATTACGAGATATGTCATCCGGCAAAGCTATGGATAGATTGATTTGTGGCGATGTTGGCTTTGGCAAAACAGAAGTCGCAATTAGAGCGGCATTTGCAGCGATACAAAACAATAAAGACATTTCAGAAAATAATGGAGAGAGAGAGCAAGTTGCATTCATATGCCCAACAACTTTGCTTTGCCGACAACATTTTAACACTTTGCAATCTAGGTTTGAAGGGACTGGATTTAGGGTAAAGCAACTATCTCGAATGGTAACAGCTAAAGAGATGAAAAAAACAAAAGAAGAAATTGCTAATGGCGAAGTTGATATTGTTGTTGGAACCCATACTCTGCTAGCAAAAAATATGGAATTTTCAAATTTATCATTATTAATTATTGATGAGGAGCAAAGGTTTGGAGTTTCTCAAAAAGAAAGGCTAAAAAAGCTTAAAAATGAAACTCATGTTTTAACATTATCTGCAACCCCAATACCAAGAACATTACAGCTTTCACTTTCAGGAATTAGAGATTTATCACTAATTGCAACACCACCAGTTGATAGACTCGCGGTGAGAACATATGTGATGCCATTTGACCAAATCACCATTCGCGAAGCGATTATGAAAGAGCATTACAGAGGAGGTAGAACATATTATGTAGCACCAAGAATTAAAGATTTGGAAGAGCTTGAAGCAAAAATTAAATTATTAGTTCCTGAAGTAAAGATTGTAGTGGCGCATGGGCAGATGAAACCAGACGAGCTAGACCAAATAATGAATGACTTTTACGAAGGTAGGTTTGATGTGTTACTGTCAACTACTATAGTGGAAAGCGGACTAGATGTTCCTGATGCAAATACTATTATAATTCACAAAGCAGATATGTTTGGATTAGCTCAACTTTACCAATTGAGAGGAAGAGTTGGAAGGGGGAAAATTAGAGCCTATGCATATTTAACTGTTCCACAAAGAAAGAGACTGACAAATGCCGCTGAAAAACGCCTAGAAGTAATGCAGAAATTAGATACTTTAGGAGCAGGCTTTACACTTGCAAGTTATGATATGGATATTAGAGGGTTTGGAAATTTACTTGGAGATGAACAAAGCGGAAATGTTAAAGAGGTAGGAGTTGAGCTGTATCAAAACATGTTAAAAGAGGCTATTGAAGGCCTAAAAGCAATGAATGACAATAAAAAATATACCGCGAATGATGATGATTTTAGTATTAAAATTAATTTAGGTATCTCAGTTTTAATACCTGATATTTATGTTTCAGATTCAGATTTAAGAATGAGTTTATATAGAAGGTTAGGAAATCTAGACACAGATGAAGAAGTAGAATCTTTTGCAGCAGAGCTTAGTGATAGGTTTGGAACACTACCAAGAGAAGTTGATAATTTATTAGAAACGGTGAAAATAAAGTTCATTTGCAAAAAACTTGGCATCAACAAAGTTGATGCCAGTGAAATTGGTGCAAGGATTCAATTTCATAAAGACAGCTTCAAAAACCCCGATGGTTTAATAGGTTTAGTAATCAAGAACCCTATTAAATATAAGATTAAAGATGGAAATAAATTTTTGATTATGAATTGCGATTGGAAAAAAGTTAGTGATCGGATTTACGGACTAAAAGAAAAACTAAGAGAACTTGATGAAGTTACCAAACAAGAAGCTGCTTAAAGAGTCTTATCACGAGTGTTTTCCTGATAAAAGTTTTGAAGCTTTATGGGAATCATTAGAAAAGGGATTTTCTAAAATAAAGTACTCTAAAGGCAAAGATGAGACTATTAATAGCTTTTTAGTTTATAGGGACTTAGCTTTCAATGAAGCGGAAATATTGGATGTTGGAACAATCAGGAGTGAACGGCAAAAAGGCTTATCTAAAGATTTACTTAATAAATTATCAGACTATGAAAGTTTAATTTTAGAAGTTTCAGAGATCAATACTCCAGCTATAAACTTATATAAGTCGATCGGCTTTAAGATTTTAAGTTTAAGAAAAAACTATTACTCATCAGGTGGAAGTAGGCTTGACGCTATTATAATGCAGAAAAACATTTGACTTTGGCTATCATTATCCTTAGAAGCTTAAAGAATATTAAGAACATTAAACACCTCTCTTATCATGAAGAAAACAGTTATTTTATCTATTTTGACCGCATTATTAATGGTTTCTAACATAGCCGTTGCTAAATCTGTTTACCCAGTTGTAAACAAAAAGCATACTGTGGTCGTAGATAAAAAAGGTAACTGCGTTCGTTCACGTTGGGTTGCTGATCAATGTTGTGACCCTTGTGGATTTGAACTCCCAGAGGCTCCTGCACCAAAACCAGTTGAACCAGTTGCAAAATATGTTGAAAGAGAAAAAATGGTTACTTATGTAGATCTAATCAGACAATCTATCTACTTTGAAATTGATAGACATAATATTGACTCGGATGACAGAGCTAGGATGGATGAAGTTATTTCTGAAATTCAAAAATCTGACGGTGTTAAAGCAGTTCGTTTAGTTGGTTATGCAGATAGGTATGCAGGCGATGAATATAACGTTAACCTTTCAAGAAACAGAGCAAAAAATGCCTTAACTTACCTTCAGTCCAGAGGTTACTTTATAACTGAACAGGTTGACTTTGGTTTCATGGGGGAAAATAGACCAGTAACAAACTGCCCTACTACGCTGCCTAAGAAACAGCAAATTGCATGCTTACAGGCTGATAGACGTGTGGATATTGAAGTTGAAGTATATAACAACAAAATTGACCGAGTTAAGGAAATTGTTTATGTTGATGCACAAGGAAATATAATCTCAGTTGAAGAAGATAATGAGCTTAAAGGGTTTCAATATGAAGCACCTGAAGGGGTTATATTTGAAGATCTTAATGCTATAAATAACAACTAGGTTTTGGTATTAACTTGTTCAATCATAGTTTAATACTCACTGAAAAAATACCTTATCCAGATAAGGGTGACACCAACTTACTGATTGCGGAATCAGTAAGGAGATATCCTACATTTGCATGCAGACCAGAAGAATTAATATTTGAAAACGGTGATTTATTTGCAAATGCTCATAAAGTTTTCATTAGAGATAACGGCGAGCTGGCAGAAAATGAAGAGCGTGTAAGAGTTAATGTTTGTGACAATGCAGTTGTTAACATTAGACTTAACCCTCCTTTTGACTCAAGATATTTTACGGCAATGCATATGTTAAATTATGCTAGGGAAACTAGCCTTGTTGTTAATGACCCAATATCTGTTGTTAGCTACCCTGAAAAGTTCATACCAAAGGCTTTAGCTAAGTTTATGCCTGAAACAATTATAACATCAAATGCTAGTGTTATTAAAGATTTTTGGGATAAGCATGATGATATTATTTTAAAACCATTATATGAGTTTGCAGGCAGAAGTGTTTTTAGGATTAATAAGAAAACTGAAAATTTCAAAAGCATATTTCAGCTTATGAAAGAAAAATATAATGAACCTATAATTGCGCAAAAATATATTCCTGAAATAAGGCAAGGTGATAAAAGAATTTTCCTTATTGATGGAGAAGTTATTGGAGCATATAACAGAATCCCTCCAGAGGGACAACTACAAGCTGCTATAGCGCAAGGCGGAACTTTGGCAGCTCATAAAATGACAGATAGAGAAAAAGAAATTTGTGCAGAACTAAAACCTTTATTGCAGAGGGACGGAATAATTATATGTGGTTTAGATGTTATAGGAGACTATCTAACTGAAATTAATGTGACTTGCCCAGCAGGTTTTTCAGGAATTAACAAACTATATAAAATAGAATCAGAAAAATTACTTTGGGATAAGCTAGAAGAAATCCACTCAAAAAATAGTTATAAGCCTAAAATTTAATAAAATGCCTAAGCATAGAAAATCAGAAAAATTAAAAGAATATTTGTCACTCAAAGTTGCATATGGCAAATATAATATTGCAAAAAAGTCAGTCCGCAAAAAAGTTGTTATTACTGACTGGAATAGTGAAGAAGGATTAAACCTATTTAGAGAGTCTGATCACAAAGTTTCATTTTTTAATCTTGCTCATAATTACGTGGCGCAAATTAACCCATTCTTTTGCGGAGTTGCTACTGTTACAACTGTATTAAATACTTTTAGAGCAAAAAAAGGGTTTATACCAAACCAAGAAGATATTTGTATAACTAAACCAGATGGAACAATAGTTGAATATAGGTACTACACCCAATTGAATATTTTAGATAAAGAAACTGAAAAAATAAAACCTATAGAGAAAATAGCACCATGTTTTTCTAAAGAAGAAATTACTGAGGAAAACTTCAACCCAGGAATTAGCATATATAACGTTATAGATATTCTTGAATATCACTTTGTTGAAGTTGAAGCCCATATATGCGATAAGGATATTGATGATAACCTTGATAAATTTAGAGCAGATTTAAAACGTGTTCTTTCTGGTAATAGCGAACTTATTATAGCCAACTTTGATGGTACAACTTGCGGGCTAAAAACAGGTGGCCATTTCTCTACTATTGGTGCATATAATGAAAAGCAGGATGAGGTATTGATACTTGATTCCGCTGGGTTTAAGAATCCTTGGTTTTGGGTCCCCACAAAGCATATATATCATGCAATGAACACTGAAAGTGAAGACGGTTATAGAGGATATTTAATTGTAAAAGATGAATTTGATGAGTTTTTAGAAGTATGAACAGTATAAATATTAAAAAGGAGATTTATTCCATTATTAAAGAGAACTCCCCACAAATCAACAGGTGGATAGAAGATAAATATGGCAAAACCCCCACCCTATTCTATTCTTCCGTTGATATCAGGCATTCTGGCTATAAAATAGTTCCCGTTGACACTAACTTGTTTCCAGCAGGTTTTAATCTTCTTTCTGAAAAACAAAAAGCCACTGCAAGCGAACAAGCAAAAAAATATATAGAAAAATATTATTCAGGTAAAAACAAGGTAATGGTTTACCCTGAAAGTCATACCAGAAATAAATTTTACCTTGAAAACGTATATAACATTGTAGAAATTTTAAAAAATGCAGGTCTTGAGGTAGTTGTTGCCAGACATGATTTAGAATCAGAAAGTGAAATTTTTGAAACTGCAACTGGCAAAACTATAGAAACTTTCAAAGCTATTAATGAAGGTGGTAAAGTGAGAACTAAAGATTTTGTACCTGACATGATTGTAGCTAATAATGATTTTTCGGCAGGCTCTCCCGAAATTTTAAAAAAGGTTGAAGACCAGCCTATCTTTCCACCAGTCGGAATGGGTTGGTATATCAGAAGAAAATCTAGCCACTTTGACACTTACGCAAATATTGCTAGAGAGTTCGGCAGAGAGTTTAACCTTGATCCATGGCTGATTTCTGCGGAGCATACAAAATGTGGAAAAGTTAATTTTAAGCAACGGGAAGGCTTAGAGTGTATTGCAACAAATGTTGATAAACTCATCTGGAAAATCCAAAATAAGTATAATGAGTATGGCATAGAAGAAGAACCATATGTTTTCATTAAGGCTAACAGTGGAACTTATGGAATGGGAATTATGAATGTTAAAAGCGGCGAAGAGGTTTTAGAAATAAACAAAAAAGCTCGCCACACAATGAATAACACAAAAGATTCACAAGAAAATAGTGAAGTCATTATTCAAGAAGGAATCCCAACAATTGACGTTACAAAAGGCAAACCTTCAGAACCAATGGTTTACTTAGTTAATAGCCAGCCTGTTGGGTGCAATTATAGGCTTAATAATAACCAAAGTAAGTTTGGTAACCTTAATTCTAAAGGTATGGAATTTGTAAATTTTGAATCAGAAGAAACTGGAAGCGATTCTGATTGCCCTGTTCAAAGCTTGATAGCTAAACTTGCAAGCTTAGCAGCCGCACGTGAATGTTACGAAAGTAACTGGACCATTTAACCTAACCGTTGTTTAACTGAAAACTTCACTTTACAAGTTATTGCTCTCTTATTTTGATTTATCAAACCTTATCACTTGACAGGAACTATTAATAGAAGTATCTAGTGCCACTCAAATCTTTGTCGCGGAGTAGAGCAGCCCGGTAGCTCGTCAGGCTCATAACCTGAAGGTCGTTGGTTCAAATCCAGCCTCCGCAACCAAGAATCTAATAAAATCAATATGTTATAGGCATGAATTGGTTGCAAGTGTATTTTGCGCAGCTCTACTTCCCGATTACAATTTCTAAATATAAAATTCATTAAAAATGGATTTTATATGAATAATTATCAAAGAGAAATACATAGGTTAAGTAAACTCAACTCAGATTTAAAAATTAAAAGTTTAAACCTAGGCTTGTTTGAAGACATCAAAAATCTTAAAGAAATTGATAATAAACTAAATTTCCTTTTAAAAGGCAGCCTAACTAAAATTGATTTTGTTTCAGAGGTCAGACTTGGAAAAACTTTATTAGTTGGGGAAGGTAATTTCAGTTTTGCCCTTAGCCTAGTTGAGAATTATTCTATTGTTCCCGAAAATATTACCGCTACTGTTTTTGAAGCAGAAAATGAAGTTTCTGAACTTACGATTTTAAATGCAGAAGACTTAGCAAACTATGGAGCTAACATATTATTTGAAGTAGACGCTACTAATCTAGAGTATACTTTTGAAAACAAGAAATTTGATAATATTATTTTTCAATTTCCGAACGTTGGAAGTAGAGAACCAATCGAAGGTAGAAACCCTAACTATATTCTTATCAGAGAGTTTTTAAAAAGTGCAATGCAAGTTTTGAAAGAAGATGGAAAGGTTTTAATTACAACTGTTAATAGCTCATATTATAGAGCTGTTTTTCATTTTGATGAAGCCGCTGAAGAAACAGGTTTTAATGAACCAGAAATTTATAGTTTTGACCCGAATGATTTTCATGAATATATTCACAGTATGACTAACAAAGATGAAAGTGCTATTGAAGACTATGATTCTTTCTGCACCTATATATTTAAATTATGAACTTATTTACCAAATTTGAACCCAAACCCCAAGACCTAGTAGATGGCTTAACTTTAGTTGATACTTTTATTTCAGAGGATGAAGAATTAGAACTAATTCAAAATATAGATAAACAATCTTGGCTTACTGACCTTAAGCGTAGGGTTCAGCATTATGGATATAAATATGATTATAAGGCTAGAAAATTAACAGAAGATTTTAAAGTTGGAGATATTCCTGATTTTATAAAACCAATCTCAAAAAGACTTTTAGAGCAACGTTGCTTTAATAAGCTTCCTGATCAAGTTATCGTAAATGAATATGAGTCAGGGCAAGGAATTTCAAGCCATATAGATTGTGTTCCTTGCTTTTAAGAAACAGTTGCCAGCTTAAGCCTTGCCTCAGATTGCGTGATGGATTTTATAAATTCAGAAACGAACCAAAAAATATCAATTTTATTACCACGTAGGAGCTTGCTGATATTGAAAGATGATGCTCGTTATAAATGGCAGCACGGAATAGCAAGTAGAAAAACAGATAAAATTGATGGGCAAATAATTAAGCGTAAAAAACGAATTTCTTTGACTTTCAGAAATATTATTCTAAATAGTTAGCAAGCTCAAACCGATGAAAGAAAACACCGATGCGAGCCTCCGCAACCAATTCTTAATAAAGTTAATATTTAGCACTTAGGTTGGTTTTGATATTTAGTAATTTTCAATTAACCTTGAAATAGTTTATATCACCTCCTAAATAATTTTGAGTGAGTTTCACTCGCTATTTATATATTAACATTAATTAAAAATGGAGGCTGATATGAAGTTAAAAAAGACTTTATTATCTTTAGCATTAGCACCTGTTATTATTGGTGCCAATGTAGGTTATGCGAAAGCATATTCTTGTTCTAATGATCCTTTCTGCGCTATGCATGCAAAGATGGATAGAATGTTTGACAGTTTTGGAATTAGCTCCCAACTACCTTTGAAAGTTTATTATCAAAATTATGATTCATATCCAAAAATGGACTTGATTAATAATGATGATAATATGATTGTCAAAGTTGATATTCCAGGAATAGATAAAGACAATATTGAGATTGATCTTCACGAAACTCATTTAACCGTCAGTGGTAAAAGGGAATCTAACAAGGAAGAGGAATCTGAAAATTACCGTCTTTCTGAACGTTCTTATGGGGAGTTTAAAAGAAGCTTAAGGCTTCCTGTAAAGGCTGATATAGAAAATGCAAAAACCAGCTATAAAGATGGTGTTTTAGAAATCTCAATTCCAAAAATAGAACCAGAAAAGCCTAAATCTAGAAAGTTAACTTTATAATCTATAATAATTATTATAAATTATTTTAGCCCCGCAAGTTATTATCTTACGGGGCTTTTTTTATTAAGTAATAAACCTACTTTTTAGATTTTTTATTTTCCAACTTTTTAGTATCGTTACTATTAATTGAAATCAATCTAGGTTTCTTTTCTTCTGGGATTTCACGCACAAGATTAATTTTTAAAAGTCCATTTCTTAAATCAGCATCTGTCACAATCATGTGATCGGCTAATTTAAAGCTTCTTTCAAAAGCTCTTGTTGCTATGCCTTTGTGAAGATACTCAACCTCATCATCTTCCGTTTTGTCTTCTATTTTACCAGAAACGATTAACTCATTATTTTGAGTTTGAATGGTGATGTCTTCCTCACCAAAACCCGCAATTGCCATTGTTATGGTGTAATCATCTTCGCCGCGTTTTTCAATATTATATGGCGGGTACGATGTTGCGGATGCTTCCTCAGCATTTAATACTGAGTTGAATAATTCGTCAAACTTGTCAAATCCAACAGTTGAACGAAATAATGGTGATAATGATAATGCTGTTCTAGTCATAATAACCTCCTATTTAGCAAAGTTAAAAATAAAACGAACACAAGCGCACCCAAAGGTTAAACCTTTCGCCAGTGCCCGATGCAAGTCCCATGTGGCAACTTACGAGAAAATATTTAGTTAGCACAAAAACGTATTTCAAGAGTTTTAAAACAAAAAAATATTGCTATGTTAATTAACGTAAAACCGATGACAAAAAACACAGATGCGAGCCTTCGCAACCAAGATATATGCTAATTACAGCAAAATACTTAATTAAATTATAAGTTCTGATTAACGAGGCTAAATATCAACCCTATTAAACCACCTAGCACTCCGCCCCAAATTACTAGCCAACCTAGATGATTTTTTATGATATTTTGAACCATAATTTTAACCGCCTCAGGAGTGAGTTCGTTTAATCTATGGTCAATAATTTCTTCCGCCTTTTGAGATAATACCGCAAGACCTTCATTAGAGCCTGTAATATCTTTTTTAACATCTTGTATAATTAGCGCCATCTTCTCTTTCATCGGGTCCTTTAGGGGCTCTAAAGCTTCACGCCCCCCCATCATTGCAAGCATTCCCCCAAGTGGAGATTCCACAATAGCATCAACAAGGTGATTAAAAGCTTTATCTAGGTCAACTTTAGAATCTATTTTTTCTTCACTGAAATTTGATGAATTTAAAAACTTTGAAATATTTTTAGGGTTAAAAAACTCCTCCATAATTATAGTTTTTATGCTTAATTTAAATTCTTGAAACTTATTAGGGATTACACCTGAGCCGTAAAGCAAAGGAACTTTTTCAAACAACATATGAATTGCCAGCCAGTTTGTAACCGCACCTGACATAGCAAATATTCCCGTAGAGAATATATAGTTAGAATATATTGGCGAAAAATAGCCCGCCACCGCAATTAAGGTAGAAGTGAGATTAGTTATTAATGATTTATTCATGATCTTATATATTTATAGGTAGTATATAAATTTACACCCTGTTTTATAATTTTGAACATATAGGATATTTAACAAAATTTTGCAATGTAACAACCAATATTACAAAGCAAGTTAATATTTAGTTAATTTGCTTGACAAATAGCTCTCTCTCTCTGCTAAAATGCCACTATTAAATTACTTAAAGTCTCAGTTTACCTCATTGTTAACTCGCAGATTTTAGTTACAGGTTTCATTTTCATGGAGCAACTACATAAAATAGTTTTGGTAAAAACCAATTGTAACTTACAGTAATAAAGAAACACCAATGTTGGTGTGTTAAAACCTAGTATTATGATTATTTTGATTATTGATGACAAGCAAAGCGACCTAGACATGGTTGCCACTTGGGTAAGAAAAGCCTTTCCGGAGGCGGATATCGTTAAGCACCTAGCCACTACGGTCATGGATGCTATCGAGGCTTACAACGAAGTCCAACCAGACAAGGTCATTGCAGACCTTGAATGGACGGAACAAGGCAGAGAAGGCCTTGAGATTGCAGCCCGAGGAATTGTAGATTTACTGGTATCTATGCGGACTAGCTCCGATTGGATGCTTGATGCGGGAAAAATCGGCGTAAATACCTGTCAAAAATCATCCCTCGACGTAGGAATGATTCAGTTTGCTCTACGGTAGGAGTGATTTTTTACTCTTTAGTTTATGTACCCCTTAGTGGGTATATAAACTAAAGTAACTAGATAAATAAAACCTCTCTTTCTCAAGCTTCCTAAACAATCTACCAACTTCTCAAATCACCAGTATCAACATGCACGAAGCCATCATTAGGGTAATACCCTACTCCGCCAGATCTAAATGCTTGCGCGATATTTCTTAATCTTTTAGTTGAAACGCCTGGTAATTTGATATCAATTGCCTTGCCTTCGCTATGCATACTTTTTTTGGCGACATTTCTTCCCTGCCTTCTAAGCTTATTGTTAGTTTTTTTAGATCTATAACCTGAAATAACTTCTATATAACCATCAAATTTCAACCTTCTAGTTATTCTATATACCAACATCATTAATTTAGGATCAATTTTAGTAACCTCGCCCGTTCTATAATCACGAAGGAACTTATTTATTTTATTCAAGCCTTCTTGAGAGTACTCACCATTTTGATAGAATACAGTGGCTAAATGCTCTCCCGTATTTAAATTATGCATTCTTAATGTATAGAATGAATATTGTGGCTTCTTCATGTATTTAGCAACTTTTGGCCATTTGTTTAATTTAGGTAGCGCATTAACTATCATGTTATCCGTCACTAAATTTTTAATATTAGATAGCAAACCACTTGGCTTTTCGTCTGGTTCTTCATTCAAGTTTTCTTCATCTTCCACAACAAGATTTTCTGAAGTATCATCACTTTTTTTATCTTTTTCCTGATCAGTTGCTGGAACTTCCTTATTAGCAGGTGGTGTCTCTTGAATTTCCTCACCATTAACTTTTTGCTCAGGTTTAAAAGAAACTAAAAAACTATTTTTTTCTTTAATTTGTTCATTCTCAAGGGCTGTTTTAGTTGATTCAGATTTTAATAGTTCTGAGCTATTATCGGTTATATTATCTTCCTTATTAGATTTAGGCTTGGCAAAAAACTGGGGCTTTATATTCTCATATGCTTTTGGAATTTTAATCGCCATCTCTTTATTTTCAACGCCTTTGACAGATGCAGATTCTTCATCTTCAAAAGCAGGCTTAGATGGAATTTTCAACTTATTTGAATTTTGATCAGGAGTGAATCGTGGTTTTGATGGCGGGCTTGATTTATGATTATAATCACTAGCTTTTTCTTGCCCAAGTTCGTCTTGCTTGCTGGCCACTTTTTCTAATTTAAGTTTTTCAGATTCAATTCCATTTAGCGTTGCTATTTGCTCCGCAAGGCTTTTATCTTTTTGATCTTTTAAATGAATTTCTACCACAGGTGCAAACAAGTAAAACGCATACGCAACTAGAGATATAATCCCCATTGTTGCAAATATTATATTTTTATTCTTTTTCAAAAGATGCTTCACTTAAATTAAGTTTTTTTAGCAAAAATTATTAATATATTTGCTACAAACAAATGCATCAAACATGCAAAACAAACTACAAAATGTGGAAATTTTGTCTAGCTATATTGTTAGAAATTATCTGTAATATTCATTACTATAGTTTTGATTATTATTTAGTGGCGGATTTAAGTTATTTAAATAAACTGGAGCATTATTTGAGCCACTAGAATCACAATTTTTAATTTCATAGATTCTATTTAAATACCCAATTCTAGAATCTGCCGCAGAAATTGCCTCATCCGCACTCATATAAGTATCAATATAACCTAACGGCATAACTATAGACTTGATACCTAAAGACTTTTTCTCAATAGCTTGTTTTTTGTGGAATTCAGCCTCATTTATCTCAAGCAATATATCATCACAACCCAAATTTTTATCTGTTCTTTTCATTGTTTCAACCTGAACAGGCTTGTCCCCACAAGAAGATAGGGTGAATATAAGTATAATAGTAAATATTGATGAGAAGTTTAACATAATTTTAAATCCCTTTAATTTCTTGGTTTAAACAGAATATATAGCTTTAAGTCAATTTTCAAGATGAATAAGAATTATTCTTCTATATATATTTTATATTATAAAAAATAATTTTATGCAAAAAGACGGAATAAAAACAAAGCTTAAAGAGCTATCGAAAATTAAAGAGCTTAAAGTTACGATTTCGCATATCGTTAAAATGCTTGGGAAGAATGCTGGAGAGATAGTTATTATTATTTTCTGTGCACCAACAGCATTACCAACACCAGCGCTTCCAGTTTTAACACAAATTTTATCCGCCGTTGTCATTGTGACTTTAGGCCAATTGTTACTTAGAAAAAAGACTATTTGGCTACCAAAAAAGCTAGGCGATAAAGAGTTAAGCAATGAAATTGTAGTCAAAACCTCGAATAAATTACTTCATTACCATGCTAAGATTGAAAAAATAATTAAACCGAGGGTTACTTTTTTGAGTTCAATTACCAGTAGATCAATAATATATTTTTATTGCTGCGCACTTTCCATAATAGTAGCTCTACCTATACCGTTTTCCAACACAGTTCCCAGCATTGCAATAATTGTTATAATGCTTGGTTTAATTGAAAGAGACGGGATTATAATACTCTTAGGAGTAGCAATTGGTATAATTGGTGTAGTTAGTTTATTCTATGCTTATTACTTCGGATTCAGCTTATTCAGCTAAAAAAACCTTAAAAATTTAACTAGTTTTTAATAACTTAGTATAAATTAGGTTAATTATGCTTCGAATTTAAAATAAATTAAAAACACTAAAGGTTGATATTTTTACAACTTTTAGTATATTAATTTCCCGAATTTTAAAAGCTTATCAATTTATCGATAATTTAAACCTCTCGACAAAAATAAATAGAAGCGTGATACATGTCAAATAATAAAATAAGTCATAAATTACTTTTGGTAATTGCTGTAACTTTTTTAGCATCACCCTCACCTCAAGAGGCCCTTGCAAAAGAAGTATATTATCGAGACTATGCTAAGGAAAATATAAATTACAATAACCAAGCCAACCCTGCTTATTATAATAATAACCAATCTCAATATTATATAAACAGACCTAATAGTATCTATTATGGCCAACAGAAACAAAACTATTATAGGGGCAACTATTACAGAGGAAATAGCTACATAAACAACAATAATAATATACAAGCACAAGAAACCCCTAAAAAGGGAAACTTAGACTATTTACATCATTACTATTAAAAAAATAAAAATTTGTTAAGCTTATACGAATTTTTTGCTAATCTCATCAAAGCCTATAAAAATTTCACCATCACTCTCAACTACTGGCCTTTTTACCATTGTTGGAGTTTCCAAGGCAAGCCTAACAGCTTCATTTTTTGTAAGATCTTTTTCACGAGTATTTGCTGGCAACTTTCGCCACATCATACCCTTTTTATTAATCACTATATCAGCCCCTTTAGAATTAACCCAGTTTTCAACTATAGACTTTTCAGGCGCATTTTTTTTAACATCAATAAACTCATAATTAATTCCCTTAGAGTCTAAAAATTCCAATGACTTTTTAACTGAGTTACAATTTTTGATACCATATACTTTCATTTATATTTCCTATAGAAATTAACCACCACACAAAACTAAACAGCTTTTAAATCAGGTACTCCAAGCGCGTCTTTAAAAGATTCATTATATTTAACAGGAGTAAATTCTGTAATCTTATATTCTGCAACAGATTCTTTAACAAAAGGATCTTGCTTCATGAAATCTTTAGCATCCCAAACCGATGGAAATGTTCCAATAATAACACCACCAGTAACAGGATCTTTACGACCACTCATTAGCAATAAACCAGATTTATAACCCGAATCTAAATATTCACGATGTGCGATCAAATGCTTATCAACTTGCTCAAGCGGTACCAAATATTTTAAATCTATTACAAAAACTTTTTTCATCTCTCCCTCTAATTTTTTAATTATTTTATGTAGGCAATGTTATAGGTCAAACAATTTATATTTAAACCCAACAATTGCAAAACCACTAGTATGAATTTTCGGAACTATTGAACCATAAACCGTAAAGTTTTTATATGAAATTTCAGCCAACGGATATGCTACAGGAACAAATTCGTCTTTACTTCTTCCCTTTGATTGTTTTGGGTACCCACTTTGAAAACCTGCAACAAAACCTAAACCAAACTTCCAATTTTCTTCATAGTCTAAATTCCATTTACGTTTAAGACCGACAGCTAAAAGAGCAGAATCATTACCCAAACTATTATCTAAATATTGACCTAAAAAACTAAAATAATAGTCTCCCGCAAAATAATCAGACCCCTTAAGATATTCATCTAAGTAATTGAATTTAGACTCATATTCCAGTCCAATATTTTTATGATTTTCATTATAGTTTTGCCCATTAGCCCTATCAGAAAAATGGTAAGAAAACCCACCAAGATGTAAGTGGATAGATGAATCTCCCTCATTCAAATTCTCTGCCGAAGCTGAAATTGAACTAAAAGCTATTAGTGATGTTAGTATAATTTTTTTCATTTATTTTAACATTGTTTTAAGCAAAGTAAGGATTCAATCTATAAAGTATTTTCAAACAAATCAAGCCACTTAGGGTTAAATTCATTTATTCTTTTTAATTTCCAATCTCTATTCCACTTTTTCACGGCTTTTTCTCGGCTTATAGCTTCGTTTACATCCTTATATTCTTCGTAATAAACTAATTTATTAACGTTATATTTTTGGTAAACCCTTCGTTGATTTTTTCACGATGTTCAAATACCCTTCTATATAGGTCAGAGGTTACACCAATATATAAAGTGCCGTTGGGCTTAGATGCAAGAATATAGACATAATAGGTTTTTTGCATAGTTAAGTTTTTGGGGTTCTAGCTTGCAATTTAGTGTTATCATCTCCGCGGAGGCGGAGATCCAAAAAATCCTTTCTTTATGTCAGCCCTTAGATTCCCGCCTTCGCGGGAATGAAATTTAAGGGTTACTTTTTTTACTTCTAATTATTCCTATAGGAACAGAAAATTTGATTCTACTAACATTACTATTTTCCTTAGAAACATTACTATCAACACCTAATATTTTTAGCCCTGCCTTTGCACCACCATTAATTTTATCAGAAGCATTTATAGCAATATCAAAATCAACTTCCTTTACAACATGACCAGAATCTCCAACTCCTGAATATGCGCTTCCACCTTTAGAATCATATGGAGAAATTATTATAGAAGCTAGGTCGCTTTTTGATGAAGTAATCCCTTAATCTATTTGCTTCAATGTTTGTTCTATAAATTCTTTTAATTCCATTATCCTTACCCCTTTCTAGTCATTCCCGCGGAGGCGGGAATCCAAACTTAAAAAACTAACTCACCTTCACATAAACTTCTGAGCCCATTTCCTTGAATTTTTTACCCATTTCATCCATGCCCTTCTCAGCGTCGGACTCAGAAAAATTAACGGTTACGCTATCCGCCTTTAGGTTTGCACCAGCATCAGTTTTAGCGAAGTCTCTAACTTCTTGGGAAATTTTCATAGAACAGAATTTTGGCCCACACATAGAACAGAAATGTGCTACTTTTGCGCCATCAGCTGGAAGCGTTTCATCGTGAAATTCACGTGCACGAACTGGATCTAAAGATAGGTTAAATTGGTCTTCCCAACGGAAGTCAAACCTAGCGCGAGAAAGTGCATCATCACGAAGTTGCGCACCAGGATGGCCTTTTGCAAGGTCAGCTGCGTGCGCTGCAAGCTTGTAAGTTATAACACCCTCTTTAACGTCATCACGATTTGGTAAACCCAGATGCTCTTTTGGAGTTACGTAGCAAAGCATTGCTGTGCCGAACCAGCCAATCATCGCAGCACCTATTGCAGAAGTTATGTGATCATAACCCGGCGCAATATCAGTAGTTAATGGCCCAAGCGTGTAGAATGGAGCTTCTTTGCAAGCCTCAAGCTGCTTATCCATATTTTCTTTAATTAGGTGCATTGGAACGTGCCCCGGCCCTTCAACCATAGTTTGAACATCATGCTTCCAAGCTATTTCAGTAAGCTCACCAAGTGTTTTAAGCTCAGCAAATTGAGCGGCATCATTAGCATCAGCAATTGAACCTGGGCGTAGACCATCACCAAGAGAAAATGCAACGTCATATTGCTTAAGAAGCTCGCAAATATCTTCAAAATTTTCGTATAGAAAGTTTTCCTTATGGTGAGCGATGCACCATTTCGCAAGAATTGAGCCACCACGAGAAACTATACCAGTCACACGCTTTTCAGTTAATGGAACATATGGCAAACGAACACCAGCATGGATTGTAAAATAATCCACACCTTGCTCGCACTGCTCAACCAAAGTATCACGGAAAATTTCATAAGTTAATTCTTCAGCAACTCCATCTACTTTTTCAAGCGCTTGATAAATTGGAACTGTACCAATTGGAACTGGTGAGTTACGCAAAATCCACTCGCGTGTATTGTGAATGTTTTTACCCGTTGATAAATCCATAATGTTATCAGCCCCCCAACGAGATGCCCAAACCATTTTTTCAACTTCTTCACCGATTGAAGAAGTAACCGCTGAATTACCAATGTTAGCATTGATTTTAACCAAGAAATTACGACCAATAATCATTGGCTCAGATTCAAGGTGATTGATGTTGTTAGGAATAATTGCCCTACCAAGCGCGATTTCATCACGAACAAATTCTGGCGTGATTTCCTTAGGAGTGTTTGCACCCCAGTTATATCCACCTTTAGAGTTTTGAGCTAAATCACGAAGACCAAGATTTTCACGGATTGAGATATATTCCATCTCTTGAGTGATAATGCCCTGACGTGCATAGTGAAGTTGGGAAACATTTTTACCTTTTTTCGCACGAAGCGGCGTAAGGTTAGGGTTTAAAAATTGTTCATCAATAACCTTGTCTGCATTTTTCCAGTCTTTCAAACCATTATCTTCTGGCTTAATTTGACGGCCTTCATATTCTTCAACATCTCCACGACCAACAACCCAATCTCTACGTAGCTTAGGCAAACCTTTGCGTATATCAAAATTTTGAGATTTATCGGTGTAGATACCTGAAGTGTCATAAACTCGCAAAGGTACTTCCATAGCTGACTTTGCAGTTTCAATTTCACGCATCGCAACTTGTATTTCAGGAAATAACTTACCCTGAACATATACTTTTTGAGAATTCGGAAATGGATCAGATGTTATCTCAAAATTAGGGTCTAAAATAGAATCAATTTTATTCTTAGGAGTTGCCATGAACGATAACCTTTATTTAACTTTTATAGTGTATTGTGATAGTAGTTTTAAATTAATTAATAAAGCTTTGCAACGGCTTTTGGGCAGAAACTTTGAATGACAGAATTAGAATTGTTTAAACTATCTTTTAGAAATCCACATAGAGATGATCATCAAGATAGAAATCAAAAGGTGTGGTCAGAAGAGTGTTACAAAGCGTGTTTAAATATATAGCAGTTTATCACTGAAAATAACAGCTTTAAAGATTTAATCTTATATACTGGGGAAATACGCTCTCAAATTGCTAACAAGCAAAGTATGTCTTCTATGTTCGGAGAGCTTAATGAACAAGGTAGAACATTAAAAATAGATGAAAATTATTTTCCGGAAGGAATTAAGTTTATAATTAAATATATCAATAAAAACCATGATCAAAATAATAAAATAATTGAATTTCCAAATCATAAAGTTAGGTTGTCAGAAAATACATTCTCCGCAGCATTCGAAGGAATGAAGTTCATTAGTAAACTAGATGAACTCTACATAAACTCTTTAAAATCAGAAAACAAAACTAGCCTATTTCCAAACTACACTACGGGCTAATAACTGTTATGCCATATAGCAGGGGAAATGCTTCATGCGCTGATATTATCAGCAAAGCATTAGCTTATAACAAGGGTTATTTTGCCATAAATGACTTTAATAAAACAGTTGGTTTAGATATCGAAGCTTTGATAATGAATCCAGATATTTTTGAAAGAAGATATAAATCGATTGTAAACTTTTCAGAAGTAAAAAACACTCAAATCACTAGCCAAACTGTAAAGCCAGCTTTTAATGAAAAAAACAAACCTCCAAAACTTAACCCTTAGTTATTTCATCATAAGCTTGCAAACGTTTTAGCATTTCTTCCAGATTATCAAGGCGAACCATGCATGGCCCATCAGATGGCGCATTGTCTGGGTCTTGGTGAGACTCCATAAATAAACCTGCCACACCAACCGCAACAGCGGCACGCGCAAGAACTTCAACAAATTTACGCTCTCCGCCAGATGTTCCGCCCTGTCCACCAGGTTGTTGGATTGAGTGAGTTGCATCAAAAATAACAGGCATTTTTGTTTGCTCCGCCATTGTTGGAAGCCCTCTAAAATCAGAAACTAATGTGTTATAGCCAAAACTTGTACCACGGTCAGTAACAAGAACATTGCTATTGCCTGAGTCCACAATTTTCTGCACTACGTTTTTCATATCCCATGGCGCTAAAAATTGTCCCTTTTTAACATTAACTACTTTACCTGTGTTCGCAGCGGCAACAAGTAAATCTGTCTGACGGCATAAAAATGCAGGGATTTGTAATACATCAACTACCTCACCAGCAATTTTAGTCTGCTCTTCATTATGAACATCCGTTAAAACTGGGCAACCAAATGTGCTTTTAATTTCCTCAAAAATAGGAAGGGTTTTATCAAGACCTAAACCTCGTTGAGATTTAATTGAAGTGCGATTCGCCTTATCAAAGGAACTTTTGTAAATGAAAGGAATGTTTAATTTGGTTGTAATTTCAACAAGAGTTTCGCAAGTTTTCATCGCATGATCACGGCTTTCAACCTGGCAAGGCCCTGAAATTAGAGCAAACGGCAAATTATTAGATATTTTAATATTTCCAACTGATATAGTATTTTGTGTCATGATTTTAAATTTTGTTTTTTTCTATATAAACTATAATTAGCACTGCAACAAGTGCGCGCTTTATATTAACTACTTAATATTTAGTAGTTTACTATCTACAAATTCCTTCATACCAGCAAGACGGCGTTTATTCGAACGCTCTGCCTTCAAGATATTATGAACTTTTTCAATAGTTTCATCCAAATCTTTATTAATCAAAATATAATCATAGGAATCCCAATGGGAAATTTCATTAGATGCTTTTGACATTCTATTTTGAATAACCTCTTCTTTATCTTGCCCACGATTACGCAAACGTGACTCAAGCTCTTGCATTGTTGGAGGAAGGATAAAAATTGAAACCACATCTTTTTTACACTTCTTTTTTAATTGCTCAGTTCCTTGCCAATCAATATCAAAAAGAACATCCTTACCATTATCAAGCTTTTCATAAACTGGCTTTCTGGGAGTGCCGTACATATTACCAAATACCTCTGCATGCTCCAGAAATTGGTTATCCATTGCTTGCTCTAAAAACTCGCGCTCTGTAATAAAAAAGTAATCAAGGCCATCTTCTTCACCTGATCTAGCCTTACGTGTTGTTGCTGAAACTGACATATATATATGCGGATCACGCTCCAAAATTGCACGCGCTATTGTGCTTTTACCAGCTCCAGAAGGAGATGACAAAACCAACATTAAACCTTTTCTATTTATTTTTGCCAAAACTATACCTTATTTTGTCACCCTGTTTTTCTAACAGGGTTATAATTATTGAGAAATAGCCCCGTGACAAGCACAGGGTAACACCTAAAGATTTTATTTGTCTACAAAGTAAAATTCTAGGTATTACAAACTATTTTTAGATGTATAATATTTATCATGCAAGAATATATGTTCACAAATAAACTTTCCGCAAAAGGAAAAGTTTGGCAACTAAAAGATTTCAATGAAAGCCAAGCCCTAGCTATTGGACAAAAATATGGAGTTTCTGATATAGTTTCAAGAATGTTATGTGTTAAGAACGTTGAACTTGATAATGTTGATGATTTTTTAAGCCCAAAGTTAAAAAATTTACTTCCTGACCCAAGTAGCCTTATTGATATGAATAAGGCTGTAGATAGAATTTTAAACTCCATTAAAAATGATGAAAATATTATCATCTATGGAGATTATGATGTAGACGGCGCTACTAGTAGCGCTATTTTAAGACGTTTTTTCGATCATCTAAAAGTTAAAAACAAAACATATATACCAGACAGAATAAATGAAGGCTATGGCTTGAACACAGATGCCCTACTCAAGCTAAAGAAAGAAGGTGCGGACTTAGTTATAACCGTGGATTGTGGAGTGGTTAGCTTCGAGCCAATAAAGGCAGCAAAAGAAGCCAGCTTAGAAATAATAGTTATTGATCACCATATAAGCACATCAACAATGCCTGAAGCAGTAGCTATAGTTAACCCAAATAGGTTTGATGAAAAAACCGATTTAACTAATTTATGTGCTGCTGGTGTAGCTTTCCTTCTAGTAATTGCGCTAAATAGAAAGCTAAAGGAAGAAGGTTTCTATAATTATAAAAGTGAACCAGATATTGTTAACTATCTTGATTTAGTTGCACTAGGTACAGTTTGTGACGTAATGACTTTAACGGGACTAAATAGAGCTTTTGTTACTCAAGGCCTAAAAATCATGGCAAATAGCAAAAATGCAGGCATTAACGCCTTAATAAAACTAACAGAACTTGATAGAAAACCTGATGTTTATACTCTCGGCTTTATTATTGGCCCGAGAATAAATGCAGGCGGCAGAATTGGGAATTGCAAACTTGGTTCAGACCTACTTTCAACCGACTGCGCAGAAACAGCAATGGAAATTGCAACTATTTTAGATGGACTTAATAAAGAACGTCAAGAAATTGAAAAAGAAACTTTGGAAGAAGCTCTTGAGCAAGCTGAAAAACAGACAAAAGATAAACCATTTATTATGGTTAAGAGTAAAAATTGGCACCCTGGCGTTATTGGAATTGTCGCAGGCAGAATAAAGGAGCAATTCAACAAACCAACTGCCGTTATAGCAATTGATGAGAACCAGATTGGAAAGGCTAGCGCACGAAGCGTTGGCAAAGTTGATATTGGTCGAGCTATAACGAATGCAAAAACTAAAGGTATATTGTTAAATGGTGGTGGCCATAAGGCAGCTGGAGGATTTACTGTGGAGGCGGGTAAACTTAACGAACTTTATAAGTTTTTTTGCAGTGAAGTTGAAAAAGAATACTCTGAATACTCCAATGACAATAGCTTGAAAGCCGATTTAGTTTTAAGTCCAAATAGTTTAAATATTGACTTACTTAATGACCTTGAAAATCTTGCTCCCTATGGAATGGGTAATAGTGAGCCAAGGGTTATTTTAGAAAATATTAAACTAGCTAACATGAAAATTTATAGTGAGAAGCATATAGCTTTTCATATAAATAATAATGACGTTAGTGGTGGGAGAGGACAGGCAATTAAAGCCATTTGCTTCAATGCAATAGGAACTGATCTAGGTAATGGTTTGCTCGCCGCAAACATGAAAACATCATCTATCCTTGGAAAATGCAAGAAAAATGAATGGCAAGGCAGACAAAGCGTTGAATTCATTATAGAAGATGTGATTATAGCTTAAGAATTATACTATTAAATTTAAGCAATTTTATTGCGTTTCAAATGTTTTCAATTTTATCATTTATATTAGGATCTTTACTTACTTTCTGTCTAACTCCATATTATTGGTTTTGGCTTGGTTTCGTTAGCCTATCTGGTTTGCTTCTAATTATACACAAGGCCAAAAGCGCAAAAAAAGCGCTTTTATATGGTTTTTTATTTGGCTTTGGACACCACACGACCGGCCTATATTGGATAAGCAACTCACTACTTGTTGACCCAGATAAATTCGCGTGGCTTATACCCTTTGCGGTAAGCATTATTCCCGCATATCTAAGCATATATATTGCGGTAGTTTGCTGGCTAACAAAAAAGCTAAGTTACCAAGGCGTATCAAAAGTTATGTTTTTCGCGGGATCATGGACTCTTGCTGAAATTTTAAGAGGACATTTGTTTACTGGCTTCCCTTGGAATCTAACGGGGTATGTTTTTTTTGAAAGGATTGAGTTGGCGCAACTAGGCTCGGTAATAGGGTTTTATGGAATGAGCTTACTTGCCATTCTGATTTATAGCGCTCCTTATAGCTTTGTTAAAAACTACATCAAAGATGGCAACGGAAACATTGAAAAAAGAGTAGGAAAAAGTGCAATCTCTTTGTTTTTTATTTCTGCATTGTTAATGGCGATGCTAACAATAAATTACTGGGGAGAACAAAGACTATCAAAATATAAAGGCACTGAAGAAGATGTTGATATTAGAGTTGTTCAACCTAATATCTCACAAAGAGAAAAATTTGATCGCCTTAGAGCAGGTGAGCATTTATATAATTATTATTCTCTAACACTTGCAGAAAGTGAAATTGATGGATTCATTCCAGATATTATTATTTGGCCCGAAGCAGCAACACCATATAATTTGAGAAAGTCACCGCAAATGCTTGGGGAATTAAAAGATATAATCCCATTTAGTTCATATTTAATTTTAGGTACTGTAAGATTTGAAGATTCAGAAGACCAAGAGAAGTATAATTTTTATAATTCAATTGAAATAATAAATTCTAAAGGTGAATTGGAAGATCAACTTTATGATAAACACCACTTAGTTCCATTTGGAGAATATGTTCCGCTAAAAAAATACCTTCCATTTATTTCTAAAATTCACGGCTCAGAAGATTTCGGGGTTGGTAATGGGCCACAAACTTTAAAGCTAGATAATGCGCCTGCGTTTTCTCCCTTAATTTGCTATGAAGTAATTTTCCCTAGTGAGGTTGTAAATAAGGAAAGTAAGGTTAAACCCAAATGGATTTTAAATGTTACTAATGATGGTTGGTTTGGAATTTCGAAAGGCCCCTATCAGCATTTAGATATTTCACGCGCAAGGGCAATTGAAGAAGGGATACCAGTGATAAGAGCTGCTAATACTGGAATATCTGCAGTAATAGATAGCTTAGGGCAAGTTAGAAAACAAAAAAACTTAAATGAACGAGGAATTATAGACTCAAAATTGCCCTCAAGCTTACATTTTGAAACATTTTTTGCAAAATCAGGTAATATAATTTCTATTTTACTAGCAGGATTATTTGTAACTAGTGCAGGATGTCTGAGATCCTTCTATAGACCATTTCAATAAAGGTTTCATGGCGATCTTCATAATCTTCCCACCTTTCCTGAACATAGTAATTATGGTCCATAACCTTCATTGAAAAATCATCTTTCTTGATTTCATGAACAGCCTTCACACTCGGAATTACTTTTGTTTTACCGCATTGAACATTTCCATTAACCCCTGATCCGGAAATACTTTCACCCATAGCCTTATCTAGCTTAAGCATTGTATTGCTCCTTCTTTACCTTCATTTAAAGATAAAAATATAAAATTATAGAACATTTTACTTTCTTACCTTATATTTAACTATAACAAAAAATTGTTACAGAATAGTTACTATTTAGTTAAATCTTGAATTTAAATTATATTACATTTTACCTAATATGTCAAAGCCCCCTAAAATAGCGCTAAGCAGCGTAAAAAAAAGCTTCGGAAACAAACATGTTTTACGTGGAGTAGATATGGAAGTTAACACTGGTGAATCATTAGTGGTAATTGGCGGAAGTGGGACAGGTAAATCCGTTTTGATCAAAAATATAATTGGGCTTATGAACCCAGATAGTGGATCAATAAAAATTGACGGCGAGGAGACCTCCAACCTTTCAGGTAAACGCAGGAATGAAATAATGCATAAATTTGGATATTTATTCCAAGGTGGTGCGCTGTTTGACAGTTTGCCAATTTGGGAGAATGTTGCATTCGGACTAGTATATGCAGAAGGCATGAGCAGGGATAAGGCCAGAAGTATCGCTGAAGAAAAAATAATGCAAGTTGGTATGGACAAGGAAATTGCAGATTTATTTCCTGCAGAACTAAGTGGTGGAATGCAAAAGCGTATAAGCTTGGCTAGAGCAATTGCAACTGAGCCAGAAATTATATTTTTTGATGAGCCTACAACTGGCCTAGATCCTATCATGAGTGATGTTATTAACAATTTGATCGTTAAATGTACAAAAGAGCTCAACGCAACGGCAGTTACTATCACGCATGATATGGCAAGTGCCACAAAAATCGCGGATAAAATTTCAATGATTTATGAAGGCCAACTCATATGGACAGGAAGCCCTGCTAACATATATAAAAGCGGCAATGAATATGTTGATCAGTTTGTACATGGAAATGCAGAAGGACCTATAAAGGTAAAGTTACAAGATCATTAATTATTAATATTCAACCTTCATAAAATATAGCCCATGAGCTGGAGCAGTAACACCAGCTTCGCTACGACTTTTTGATTCAATTATTGCAGAAATATCCTCTGGGTGAATTTTCCCTTCACCAACCTCCTTTAAAGTACCTACCATGTTTCTGCATTGGTGGTGAAGGAATGAAATGGCTGATATATCAAAAATTATTTGATCTCCCTTTTCAGTAATATCTATTGATTCCAAAGTTTTAATAGGGTTTTTAGACTGACATTCCGATGCTCTAAAACTTGAAAAGTCATGAGTACCAATAAGGTACTTTGCTGCATCACGCATCTTTTTAGTATCAAGTTTATTTACAACGTGCCAAGCCCTGCCCCTATAAAGAGGCGAAGGAGATTTTCTATTTAATATGATATATCTATAATATCTTTTTTTAGCTGAAAACCTTGAATGAAAATCATCAGATACCTTTTTTGAGGATAGGACTGAAATAGATTTTCTAATAAGGTGGTGATTTAGCCCTGTTAGAATTTTAAATTCATCCCAATCTTTATTCAAATCAAAATGCACAACCTGTCCAAACGCATGAACTCCTGCATCCGTTCGACCACTTGCAACAACTTCAATTTTTTCATTAGTAAGTTTATAGAGTGAATCTTCAAAAATTTCCTGCAAAGTTAGGTCATTTTTTTGGCGTTGCCACCCATGAATGCCAGTTCCATCATATTCAATTTTAAGTTTATATCTAGTCATGTACTTCTTTTAGAAGTTTCTCTTAAACCATTCAACGATTCTGAAAGATTTATTTGAAGAATTTGAGGAGGACACCATTTCCATTGGACTAAACTTCCCCCTAACCTCTTTTTTAGATTTTATCTCCGCAACATGGATAACCATCCCAATCGCCGTTGAAAAAGCTGGCCCCTTAGCTGATTCTGGCAAACCTTTAACTTCTTTAGGAAAAGAGATTTTTGCATGTTTATTGAAGGTAAAATTTGCCACCTCTTTCAAACCTTGAAGCTGTGATGAACCACCAGTTATAACTACTTTATTGCCTGAAATTGAATATAATCCACTTTTCTCCAAATTATTTTTTGCTAACTCTAATATCTCTTCAACCCTTGGCCTTATAATTGAGGTTAACTCAGCTTTAGTAATTGATTTCACTGATCCGAGGTTATCTTCTTCATCCATAATCTCAATATTATCAAGGTCATCATTATCCGTTGAAACTGCGTTTCCATGAATCACCTTTAACCTTTCAGCAAATGGTTGACTAACTGACAACCCTAGAGCGATATCTTTAGTTATATGGTTTCCTCCAACTGGGATCGAATCAAAATAAACGGGATAACCTTCAGAAAATATTGCGATCGACGTGTTTCCCGCCCCTATATCAAGCATGGTTACACCAATTTCAGATTCATCCTCACTAAGAGTTGCAAGACCAGAGGCAAAAGATGATACTATAAATCCTTTTACAGAAACATGGCATTTCGCCAAACAGTTACGAATGTTTTTAACTGAAGTCTTTGAAGCAGTAACAACATGAAGGTTAGTTGATATTACCTGACCAAACATACCTATAGGGTCTTTTATCCCCTCACTATCATCAATTTTATAACCAAGCGGCATTGACTGAATAATTTCAGTTTCATCATTAACAATTAGATCATTGCCATTATTCAGCATTAAATCTAAATCTTTGAATGTTACTTCATGACCAGAAATTTTTGTTTCAATATTAATATGGCTAGAATTTATTGTTGCACCAGAAATGTTGATATAAGCCTCATCAACAGTTTCACCTGCCATTTTTTCTGCTGCGTTAAGAGCCGCTAAAATAGAACGTTCTGCTTTTTTAATATCGATTATAATTCCTGCTCTAACACCTTCTGAAAGCTGATGACCGAAACCAAGAATTTTAGGAATTTGATCTCCATTTACTGATGCAATAACACAAACTACTTTACTGCTAGCAATATCTAAAACAGCAATTTTTTGGGCTTTTGACATCAATTAAATGATTTTGATTAAATAATGGGTTGAGCAGTTCGCACACTAAACTCTAACTAGAGTTACATTAAGCATCATCTAGCCGCAACCTAAACTGAAAAATGTATAAATTTAGCGCAAATAAAGATATTCTATCTTGAAGTTTTGCAACATAAGTTATACTGCAAATATAAAATCAGAGCTAGTTAGATCATACTCGCCTAGCAACTCGATTTAAGGCGCAATAAACTCATTACCAGATTCAAAAGATGTTGTTATAAACGTTGAGCCATTTTCCCTATAAATTTCTAAATCTGAATAGCTTCCATAAACATTCTCATCCAGTATAAAATAATCATTACCATGCTCAAAATCCATTATTTTGTTGAAGTCATTTTCACCTTCAAATGGTTCGTAAAGACCAGTAAATCTGAATATATCATTGCCTTCACCACCATATACTGTGTTTTTCGAAGCGCCCGTTAGGTTGAATATGTCATCACCTTCACCACCATAGATTGCATCTTGCAAATACCTTCCGAGTAAATAGTCATCACCTTCACCACCTCTAATAGTTTCAACATTGTTAAGGGAAATATTTGATATAATAACATCGTTTAAATCTGTTCCAATAATCTCCTCAATACCAAAGTATGAATTTACTGATGTTTGAGTACCTGAGATATTAAATAAATCATCTATAACCTCAAACTGATTAGATCCTCCAGAAATTAAGCCATCATGGTCAATTATTCGTATAAAACCAGTATTAACCCAGACCTGGGTTTGCATGCTAATACTACCAGAATTATTTGTATAGTTAGAGAAGTCTAATATATCATATCCTTCGCCACCATGTATTTCATCACTACCTTTGCCGTTAACAATATAATCATCACCAGCGTAACTATAAATTATGTCACTCCCCTCATAACCATACATATAATCATCACATTGAGTCCCTTTCATTTTATCATCTTGGACTGTACCGTTAAAGATATGAGGCTTTTCACCATCACATGACTTAGCAGTGTCTTTGTCATAGGGTTTTGTTTGCTGAACCAAACCTTCGGACTTAGGAGGCATAGAATAATTTTCTTCCACTTTTTCCCTTAGAAAAGCATCTGATATGGAAATAAGTAAATTTGAGTTTAGTGAAAGTAAGATTTTATTGTCATAGCGGCAGACCTTTTTTAATATTAAATTTTATATTAAAGATTTATCACCTCACTTAAAATATTACAATAGTTTATAGGAAGACTATAAAGGCCGTTACAGTAAAATGACTTGCACCCAACACCTTTCCATTTTTACTGGAAATATAAAATTTTATTCAATTTATAAGAGAATCATATTTACCTTTAGTTAAAGTTTTATGTGCTATAATAAAGATTAGAATCAGTAAAACTCAACGACTTATGAAAAAACTAATTATAACTTTAGTTATATCGTTTTTTGCTAGCCAGTCTTTTGCTAGCTTCAACGGAAATAGCAATATAAAACTACTAAGCCCACTAAGGATTACAGAGCTGTCCAGGCTTAATTTTGGAGTAATAGAAAAACCAACTGAAAGAGTTTGGGTTGGAGTAAGAAGAAATGGAACTTCAGAAGGAACTGCAAATATTCTTGATAGTAGCCCCGTTCAAAATGGCTTAATTCAAATTACTGGCTCGGATACAGAAACAATTAACATTCGTGCGCTTGACTTAAATACACATCCCGAATTGAAATTTAGAAGAATTAATGGGGTATATAATGGTGATGTCTTGCGCTTAAGGCAAGGAGTTTCAAATGTTTCAGCACCGACGAACATAGGCGTGGAAATGAGTATATTTTCAAGATTATGGGTTGAACCAGAAATTACCACTGGTAACTATCAGCCAGCTTTCTTAGTTGAAGTTAATTATGATTGATTTAGTTAAATAACTGCCACTAAAATAGTGGCGCGAGTGACGGGACTCGAACCCGCGACCTTCGGCGTGACAGGCCGACGCTCTAACCAGCTGAGCTACACCCGCAATTTGGGAAATGTGCTAGTAAAGAAACTAGCGTCACATTAAGGTGAGGGTTTTATATATTAGCTTTTTTATAATGCCAAGTATTTTTTACTATAATATGGCTTTTATAGCTTTTTATAAATTATATAAGCATCAACAAAATCACCATTTTTACTTTTAAATGCTTCTGGAACTAAACCAATTTTAGAAAACCCAAGATTCTCCCAAATTTTTAAGGAGGCAGTGTTGTCAGCCAAAACTAAATTAAATTGCATCGCTAAATAGCCAAGCTCCCTTGCTTTTTGAAGAGAAAATTCTGCCATTGCTTTTCCAACACCCTTACCCTTAGATTTATCACATACTACAAACCCCGCATTACAGATATGCGATCCTAATGATGGTTGATTGGGTTTTATGTAAAAAGTACCTAAGATTTCTGCTTTTTCAGACTCTGCTACAAAAACTTTTTTATCTGAAGAAAACCAAATTTCAGCAAATTCTTTTTTAGATAAGTCTGGATCATATGGATAAGTATCCCCTTTAGAAAAAGCTGAAGATATTATTTCTAAAACTGAATTTTCATCAGAAGATTTAAATTCCCTAACTATCATTGTAATTTAACTAATTAATTAAAGCTAAGTCATCAATATGTATAATTGCGTCACGACCCGAGAACCCTAAAATAGACTCAACTTCAGAGGAGTGTTTACCTTTTACCCTTTCAACATCCAAACTTGAGAATGCCGTTATACCTTGCGCTATATCTTCACCGCGCTGGTTTCTAACAATAATTACATCACCTCTACCATACTCTCCAATAGTGCTGGTAATACCAACTGCAAGTAGACTTTTTTTGTTTATTAAGGCTTTTTCACAACCATCATCAACAATAACAACCCCATGAGAAATTGGTGCGTTAAGTATCCATTTTTTTCTAGCTGAGATAGGATCATCCCCTGACTTAAAAAATGTATGAATACCACCTTTAAATAGCTTCCTAAGAGGATGCTGAACGTTCCCTCTTGTTATAACCGTTGAACAACCAGCATTATCAGCGATTTCAGCAGCATCTATTTTGGTGATCATACCACCACTACCAACACTTGAAGATGGACCTTTCGCACTCTCCCTTACTGACTCAATATCGGTTACTACTGGAATAAATTTAGCATCGGGGTTTTTACTAGGATCATCTGTATATAAACCATCAATATCAGAAAGTATTATTAGCAAATCTGCATGAATCATTTGAGCAACTAAAGCTGATATGCGGTCATTGTCCCCAAAGCGAAGTTCATTAGTAGCAACAGTGTCATTTTCATTAACAATTGGTATAACATTGTACTCAATTAGCTTTTGAATTGTGTTTTTTGCATTCAAATAACGTCTTCTATTCTCAATATCAGAAATTGTAATAAGTATTTCTGCACATTTATATTTAAACTCAGCAAAGGCACGGCGATATTCAGTCATAAGGAGTGGTTGACCTATGGCAGCAGCGGCTTGCTTTTCTTCAATTTTTAGCTTTTGCCTATTTTTCGAAATTACTTTTCTACCTAGCGCAACCGCCCCTGATGAAACTATAACAATATCCTTGCCAGTTTTTGCCAGTTCTGCGATATCTTCAGTTACTGAGGCTATCCATTTTTTTCTTAAGTTACGTTTTTTGTCAGCTAATAAAGATGAGCCGATTTTTACAACTATAGTCTTTGCTTCATTAATGTTTTTCATGGGCGTATAGTATACTTATGACCTTCAAATTCAAATGATTTATTGCTAGTTGCAAAATCAACATCTAACAAAGCAAGGCAATTATTCTCCAATTTTGATAGGAAATTCCCGACCCTCTTTTCTGATATAATAATATCAAAATTTCCTTCATGGGTAATTTTTGAATCACAGGCGAGAGAAAAAACTTGCTTTCGTACCACTCCCCTATGATAGGTTCTGGCTGTAACTTCCTGCCCCACGTAACACCCCTTTTTAAAATCCACAGCATTAAGATTAATCATTTTAAATTGTAATGGGTAGGACTTATCTTGAACAAGGTCAAACTCACCTTCAGGAATATTATTTTCAATTCTTAATTTATTATATTCCTTAACTTCAGCTAGCATAAACTCTTGAGATTGGAATGCCTGATAATTGTTATCTCGACCAATTATTGCACGGGCATACATAAGGTTAGATCTAGGATCTAGAAACGCATGCCCTTTACAAAATTCATGAACTGAACCCGAATCTTCATCCTCACCAATTTTTTGAAAAACTTTATCCCCAATTAAACTTACCACCTCCATCTGGGTTGATAAATCAATTATTTCAACTTTTGAACGAAGCTTATACATTTTTAACTTTTTTAAAAACTCATCCCTTTGTCTTTCCGCTATATCTATAAGATATTGACCATCTTTTAGAGAAATAAAAAAATCAAAAAGATATTTACCCTGTGGAGTTAGCTGAAAAGTATAAATTGCTTTTTTCTCAGTAACTTTTTCAATGTCGTTTGAAATTATACCTTGTAAAAGCTTTGTGGAGTCCTCACCAGAAATTCCTATTACTGATCTATTGAGAGGTATATATATATTATTTATCATACAAATCACTTAGCTATTTTTACGACTTCTTCAATAGCAGAACTTAAAGTTTTTGCGACTTTCTTAATATCATACTCATATAACAATTTTTGATGAGCTTTTTTTGAAAGTCTTTCTCTTAATTTTTCCGACTCTATCATCTTTATAAGTTGAATTGCCATTTCACCAGAATGATTAGCTTCAAAAACCAATGAATCCTCTTCATGCTCCAAAATTTCACTTGGCCCTTCTGAATTTGAACTAACTATTGGTTTTTTATATTTCATTGCCTCTAAAAGCACAATGCCAAAAGGCTCATGTAGAGAGGGTAAACAGAATATATCAATTGAATTATAAAAAGAGTTTTTATCACTCACCCAACCAACGAATTTAACATGATTATTTAAATTTAACTCATCCCTGAGTTTTTGAAGATCTTCTGTCTGCTCACCACAACCCGCTATGATTGCATTGAAATTAATATTTTGAGAAACTAATGCAGAACAAGCTTTCAAAAATGAATCAACCCCCTTCTTTTTAACAAACCTAGAAATAACACCAATTGTGATGGTTTTATTAGTTTTTAAATTTTTATTATTTACCTCACAAAGATCCTCAAGCTCAATCATATTAGGGATAATGGAAACCCCCTCTTTATAACCAAAATCTACTATGTGGCCCTTCAAATGATTTGTTATAGAAAATATATGATCCGCTTTTAATAGGGGTTTGAACTTGTAATTATGAGCAACAGATATCAGCGGTATATTATTTTTACTTGCCCCATAACGCAATAATGATGTTGGACGGTTCCCATGAGCTATAATCCCAGATGCACCTGATTTTCTAACAACACAGTCTAGGCATAGACTAGCAAAAAAATCCCAGTAACCTAAGTTAGGAATTTTTTTAATTTCTATATTTTCTTGATATTTATCTTCTAGAATCTCTAGCTTCTCAATTATTTTTGCCTTGGGGTGAACAACGCACAGCACATGATTACCTTCCAAAATTAAGGCTTTTGTATAATCCAAAAAAGCTTGTTCAATTCCACCCAAGCCCTTGGCAAACATTGCGTTTATTATTTTCATAATGATTTAAGAAATTAAGTAGTAAGCCAGCCATTCCAGTGAATAAAAAAGCAAAGAAATCACAACATATTTTCTATATTTTTCCTGATCTTCAGTCTCAAAGAATTTTTGTTTACTATCATTATTATCGGCATATTTTATTGTTAACCCATTTCCTATAAATAACAATATAGCCTGTAATATAAACGGAATAAACGCAGAAAAAAGAGACTTTGCAGAGCCCGAAACAACAAAAAAGAGACCACCTACAAATATAAACCAAGTTATTGTTATAAAGCCTAATATGATAAGTATTGCAGTATTTATAGAGTGTAAAGATTTCATATCTAATAGCTCTCTAAATGATCATTCATATCATTTACGTAATTTTGGGCTGATTTCATAATAAAATCTTTTTCTGACTGCTTCATTTCACGCAAACATTTAGCTGGATTTCCAGCCCATAACTCACCTGTTTTAACTATTTTATTTGATGTGACCATTGCACCTGCTGCTACAAATGCTCCAGACTCAACCAGAGCGTTATCTATAATAGTTGAACTCATACCTATAAAACAAGCATCTTGTAATTTGCAAGCATGTAGCATTGCATTATGTCCAATAGTAATGTTATCACCAATTATTGTTGCGCCAGCCTCTCCATCTCCAGCAATTGAATTGCGTGTAACGTGAACTACTGTACCATCTTGAATATTTGTGCGCTTACCGATGCGAATATAATTTACGTCACCACGGATAACTACGTTAGGCCATACGCTTGTGTAATCGCCGATTTCAACATCACCAATTATCACCGCCCCTGGAGCGATAAATGCTTTATCTGAAATTTTTGGATATATGCCTTTGAAGGGCAAAATTATTGGTTCATGCTTGTGGCCTTGAGATGAAGTCATATTAAAATGATATATCGTTAATCACTTTAATATATATTTAATTGAGATTACTTCAAGTTGATAGAAGTTTTAATAGCTTTAATCTATCTAGAGAAATCTCGATATTGGTATGCATCTTGCATAGAAAGTAATATCTGCATCGATTCTTGCCTATGCGGCGTGTTATCTATTAGTGAATCTTTTTTTAATAAATCTGTCTTTTCTTTATATTGTGAAATTTGACTGCTCATGACTTATTATCTCCCTCTAATCCTATATAATTACTATAACATTAAAAAGGTTAACAAGATGTTAACAAACACGTGTTAAAAAGATGTTTTTGTTCGAATTTTATATTAATTTATCTCAAAAAACTGCTAAAGATATTAACTATTTTCCTTCAACTACAATTCTATTACCCTTTTCCTGTAAAGTTCTTGCATTATTTGGATAAATAGATGTATGCGCGTCAATCTGATCTTTAGAAGCAGAGATTGAATCCTTCATGAAAAACCAATTCACCCCCTCAGAGCATGGAGGTGTAGTTAAAGAACCTGAAAAGCGATAATAAGTTTTATTATCGGGAAGTAGATCATTCAAATCAATCATACCTTTTGCATTATTCTCACCACCTATTTCACTAGGAATATTTGACCAAACTTTTTCTATGAGAATATTAGATTCACCTTCTTCATACATTACGCCAATAACACCAAGTTCATTTTCTTCATTCATATGAACTAAGTGAACCACCATTGGAGATTGCTTTCCGTTAATTGTGTATTCACTAGGTGTATGAAAATGAAATTGTAGAAGCTCAAATTTATGACCTTCAACTTCAAAGTAATTACCTACTTCAGGAGTTATTTTAATTCCATGACCAGTGTTAGAAACTTTATAAGTAGTTTCACCATAATTAAAGTTTTTAGCCTCTAACCCAGCTTTTAAATCACCAGTTATATCGAATGGAGATTGAAATTTGCCCGTACTACATAATTCATAATCTTTATGCAAACTGCTCCATTTATCAGGACCCTTTTGCTCATCATAACCCCATTCAGAGCCTGCAATTGCAGCTGTAGATGCTAAAATCAATGTAGTAGATATTATAAGTTTTTTCATTTTATATAACCAGACCATTTAATTATTAACGTATATATTATCTAAAAAATATACAAAATAACAATTAAATATCTGTAATATTTAAAACTGTTATTTTTAATTAAATGCAAATGAATATTGAGAATGTTTTAAATCGTGAATCTCTGTCAAGAAATGAAGGACGGCGAGAGTAATCATATTATATGTATGGTTATACGTGGCAGAATTAATTAAATAATTAACCACCACAACCCATAAAGGAGGTAATCCAGCCGCAGGTTCCCCTACGGCTACCTTGTTACGACTTCACC